>CAZFUK010000708.1:0-2971 GCA_964522005.1 uncultured Anaerolineales bacterium
GAGACGCACGTAGAGACGCACGTAGAGACGCACGTAGAGACGCACGTAGAGACGCACGTAGAGACGCGATATATCGCGTCTCTACAGTGGACGGCGGCCTTTAAACGTGTTCGGGCGATTGGCGGATGCGGTCGAAGAGGGCGACGGTGGCCGGTTCGGGGGCGGCGTCGAACTCGGCGCGGAGGAGGTCGGCGCATAGACGGAACTGGTGGAGGGCCTGGGCGCGCTCGCCGAGCCGGACGTAGCACTGCATGACCAGGCGGTGGGCGTCCTCGCGGCAGGGGTCCAGGACCAGCAGCCGCCAGGCATAGTCGAGGGCGTCCGGGTAGCCGCGCTGGGCAAAGGCATGCTCGGCCAGGCGGGCCAGCAGGGTCAGATGGCGGATATGCAGGCGCTCGCGCTCCACCAGCGCCCCCAGGTCGCCGCTCGCGTCGAGACCGCCCTGGTAGAGATCGAGGGCGCGGCGGTAGGTCTCGGCCGAGGCCCCCGTGTGCCCCTCGCGCGCCTGGCGGTCGCCCTGCTGGACAAGGGTATCGAAGACGGCGATGTCGGTCCCGACACCCGCTTCGGTGTTGAGCCAGTACGCGCCATCGGTGTTGAGGATGGGGGGGGCGCCGCCGAGCGCGTCGCTCAGGCGCTTGCGCAGGGCGTAGACGAGGCTGTTGAGGGATTGGCCGGCCAGGGCCGGGTCCTGGTCGGGCCAGAGGAGGTGGAGCAGGTCGGCGCGCGAGGTGTGGCGACCGGGGCGGAGGGCCAGGTGGGTGAGCAGGGCTTCGGTTTTGCCCCCGCCGCCGACGGTGATGGGGTGGCCGAGCTTGAGCAGGCGGAAGGGGCCGAGCAGGCAGACCAGGACCGGCCACTCTAGGACGGGTGTCGCCGGGGTGGGGGTATACCGTTCGAGTGGAACCAGTCGAGCCACACTGGAGCGCATGGTGTTCTCCTACTGCCCCCCTGTGCCCTCGATTGTAACACACACCCCGCTCCGTGACTGAGACGCTGTTCACACTCGCCGTGTGAATCTAGTCACACTTTCGCCTCACTCCTTGATTCAGGTCTTTAGTTTAAGCAACTGCTCGTTGTCCTATAGAATCACCAAGGACACAAAGGCACAAAGGCACAACTTGAGAGGGAGTCCTCAGCCCCTTGGGCTTCCATTCCTTAGCCAAGTCCCTTCAGGTCCTGGCAGGCGACGTAAGGTCTCGACATCAGACTCCAACTCCTCCAGCGTCTCAGGCCCGAGGCGAGGAGTCACCCCATGTTCGATCAGAATATCTATCATCTGGGGTAGGCTCACTCCAGCCAAGTTCGCCGCTTTAGCCACGGAAATGTCCTCGGTTTGATAGCGGTGGACGGCCAGGCGGATGCGTAGCTCAGGTCGCGCCCGCAGTAGGTGACGCAGCGCGTCTGATACAACTTCCTCTTCGCTGGCATAGAGCCGAGCCTCGACAAAATCACGCGCGTTGAGCACAGCGCCACTCCTTGTGTGTCCATCAACCTTTGCCCGTGTCTATTGTACCACAACCTCACCAATAGAGCGCCCCGCCTTCTGTTAGAAGGCGGGGCGCTCGCGTGCTGCTCGGGGGCAGGGATTCGAACCCCGATACACAGATCCAAAGTCTGTTGTCCTACCATTAGACGACCCCCGAATGCACGGGTTAGACGAACTCTCCTCTGCCCTTCTTACCCTCACGCTGCCTGGCGGGCGGCCCACTGCATGGTGTACAGGTCGTAGTACTGGCCCTCGCGCGCCAACAACGCCTGGTGTGAGCCGCGCTCGACGATTTCGCCGTGGTCCACCACGCAGATGAGGTCGGCGTTGACGATGGTGCTCAGGCGGTGGGCGATGACGAAGGCCGTACGGCCCTGGAGCAGCCGTTTGAGCGCGGCCTGGATAATCTGCTCGGTCTGGGTGTCGACGCTAGAGGTAGCTTCATCAAGGATGAGGATGCGCGGGTCGGCCAGCAAAGCGCGGGCGAAGGAGACCAACTGGCGCTGGCCCACGCTCAGGTTGGTGCCGCCCTCGCTAATCTTGGTCTGGTAGCCCTGCTCCGTCGCCAGGATGAAGTCGTGAGCGCCCACCGCCTCGGCGGCCGCCTGAATCTCGGCGTCCGTGGCGTTGAGCCGACCGTAGCGGATGTTGTCGCTGATGCTGCCGGCGAACAGGAAGGGCTGCTGGAGGACGACGGCCATCTGCGAGCGCAGCGAGGCCATGCGAATCTTCTGCACGTCGTGGCCGTCCACCAGAATCTGGCCCTGGTCAATCTCGTAGAAGCGGCTGAGCAGGCTGACGATGGAACTCTTGCCCGCGCCCGTCTCACCGACGAAGGCGACGGTCATGCCCGGCTCGACCTGGAGGTTGATGTGCTTGAGGACGGGCTTGCGGCCATCGTAGCTGAAGGTCACATCGCGCAGCTCGACCGCGCCCTGGACGGGCGGCAGGTCGTAGGCGTTGGGCGCGTCGCTGAAGGCGGGCGGCGTATCCATCAACTCGAACAGGCGCTCGCAGGACGACATGGTGTTTTGGAGCATGTTGTAGCGCTGGGCCAGGTCGCGGATCGGCTCGAAGAAGCGCTCGACGAACAGGACGAAGGCGACGAGGACACCGGGCGTCAGTTCGCCGCGCAGCACCTCACCGCCGCCGTAGAGGATGACGAGGATGGTGGCGACGGAGCCGAGGATGTCCACGGCCGGAAAGAAGACACCGGACAGGAGGGCGCTGCGCAGGTTGGCGTCCTGGTGGGCGCGGTTGAGTTCCATGAAGCGGGCCAGGTTGCGCGGCTCACGGCTGAAGGCCTGGACCACGCGCACGCCGTTGATGTTCTCCGCGAAGTTGCCCGTCACCAACGAGCGCCGGCGCAGGGCGATGCGGAATGCCTCGCGCACGTGCTTGCGCCAGACGGCCGTCGCCAGGACCATAATCGGAATCACGGCCAGGGTCAACAGCGACAGCTTCACATCCATCAGGAACATG
>CAZFUK010000709.1:0-2963 GCA_964522005.1 uncultured Anaerolineales bacterium
GTGACGCGCCGCTCGGCCGAAGCGCTTGGCCTGGCGCCCGGCCAGCCGGTCGTCGCCTCGTTCAAGGCCAACGCGGTTCACCTGATTGAGCGGTCGTAACCCCCACACCTTATGTCATCTTCACGATAATGTCGGCGATGACGTTGGCGGCCTCGTCGCCGCGGTCGGCGGCGTTGCTCAGGTGGCGGTAGATCTCGCGCAGCTTGAGCATCTCCATAATATGCTCAATGTCCTTGGGGCCGGTGAACAGCGACGCGATGGCCTCGCGGTAGACGCTCTCGACGCGGTTTTCCAGCGCCTTGGCGCGCATGGCATGCTCGCTCGCCACGTTGGGGTGGTCTTTCAGGCGCTGCGTCGCCAGGTGAATCTCAAACGCGGCCTCGCGCAGCAGGGAGACCATGCGGCGCAGGTACTCATTGGACTCGACGCCCAGGACGACCATCTCGTCCACTGTGGTATAGCCGTAGTCAATGATGTCGTCAATGGCGCGCGACAGGGCGAAGATGTCTTCGCGGTCAAAGGGCGTGACGAAATTGCGGTTTAGCTCGTCAATGAGGATGCGGCGGACCTCGTCCGCCTCTTTCTCCACCACCCGCAGCCGGCGGGCGTTGTCACCATCGCCCCGGTGGTTGACAAAGTCCTCCAGCACCTCCATGCCCGTCAGGGTCAGGGCGGCCTGCTCGCTGAGCAGCTTGAGGAACTTGTCGGGGCTGCGGTTTAACCAACTCAAAAGCGGCATAAGCTAGTCCCCCAGGAGCCGAGCGACAGTGTCCGCCGTCGCCTGGGCATCATCGCCCAGGTACACTCCTGGTATCGTTTGACAGAGATCGGGGTTGGCCCGGAAAATGCGCCCGCCGAAGCCAATCTGGGGGCGAGGCTCGACGCCTTGGAGGCGCTGGGCGGCGTGACGCAGGGCGCCGGCCGTCTCAGTGGTGGAGGCCGAGACGCACACGAGGGCCGGATGGAGGCGCTGGGCCGTGCTCACCAGTTCATCCTCCGGGACGTTCTGGCCCAGGTAGACGACGTTGTAGCCCCGCCGCCGTAGGAACAGGGCGACCAGGAGCAAGCCCATCTCGTGCAACTCGCCCCGCGCGCAGGCGCAGACGATGGTGGGGGCGCGGCCATTGTGGAGGGCCTGGTTGAACAGGTTGCCCAACTTCTGGCGGAGGTGGGCGCTGGCGAAGTGCTCCTGGGCGATGGTGACGTCGCCCCGGTGCCAGCCCTCGCCAATCTCGACCAGGGTGGGCTGGATGAGGGCGAGCGCGACGGTCTCGACCGGGTAGAGGGCGAACGCCTCGGCCAGGATGTCGTCGGCGCGCATGGCCTGGAAGTCCAGCAAGGCCGACACCAGCGCGTCCTGGAGGACGGGCAGCGAGCGCAGTCCCTGCTCGGGGCGGGGTGTCTGGGCCGGACCGATGAGGACCGACGGCTCCTCCGCGGCCGCGCGCAGGGTTTCGAGGCGGGCGATGGCCTGGCTGATGCTCAGCCCCTCGTCCAGTTGGCCTTTGAGCCACGTGACGGTGGCGATGTCATGCTCGGAGTACAGGCGGTAGCCCGTCTCGTTGCGGTTGGGCGTGGGCAGGCCATAGCGGCGTTCCCAGACCCGCAGGGTCGAGGCGGCCACACCCGTCGCCTGCTCGACGGCTTTGATGTTGTAGAGCGGAACAGTGGAATAGCGGGAGAGTGGCTGCAACGGCATCGCGGCTCTGTCCTCGATGTACAACCCATCCCCAGGCGCCGGTCAGCCCAGCGGGCGTCACGACATCGAGGCGACGGACTACTACAAGTATAAAAGAGTGGGCAAGCGCTTAACAAAGATTCGGCGCGGAAGGAGTTCCGCGCCGAATTATACTCAGACTCGCTCAATTGTACAGGTGGGCACAAGGGCAGCCTGAGTTTAGCCGCCAATCTGATACATCCGCCGATCCTCGGTGTGGACCCCACGCCGCAGGGCGTGGCCCGTCGGCTTGAGCGCCACCGCCCGCGCCAGAATCGCCTCCACGTCGGCCTGGCTCCCCCCACCCCGTAGCACGGCCTTGACATCCACCTCATCGTCGTGGAGCAGGCACAGGTGAAACTTGCCGTCGGCGGTCAGGCGCATGCGGTTGCACGTGCCGCAGTACGGCTCGCTGACCGGGCTGATGAAGCCGATGCTAGCCCGCGCGCCCGCCAGCAGGTAGTTGCGCGACTCGTCCGAGGGGTCGCGGTTCGGGATGGGCGTCAGCGGGCCGAGGGCGGCTTCGAGGCGGGCCTTGGTCTCGGCGCTGGACACGTAGCGGTCAATGGAGAGTTGAGCTTCCGCGCCCGCGCCGAGGGGCATGAGTTCGATGAAGCGCACGCCCCAGCCTCGGTCCACGGCGAGGCGTGCGATGTCCACCACGTCCTCTTCGTTGTAGCCGCGCGTGACGACACAGTTGATCTTGATGGGTTCCAGGCCGGCGGCCTCGGCTGCCTCCAGCCCGGCCCACAGCTTCTCCAGCTTGCCCCAGCGCATGACCAGCGGCAGGCGGTCCGGGTTGAGGGTGTCAATGTGGACATTGACGCGCTTCAGGCCCGCCGCCTTGAGGTCCTTCGCCAACTCGGTGAGGCGGATGCCGTTGGTCGTCATCGCCAGGTCGGCCACGCCGGGGGTGCGGGCGATGCGGCCCACGATGTCCACCAAGTCGGGCCGCAGCGTTGGCTCGCCGCCCGTCAGGCGGAACTTGTGGAAGCCGGACGCCACCGCCGCGCGGGCGACGGCCTCGATTTCCTCCGCCGTAAGCAGGTCGCGGTTGGGCAGGAAGGTCAGCCCGTGCGTCGGCATGCAGTAGACGCAGCGCAGGTTGCAGCGGTCGGTGAGCGAGATGCGCAGGTAGTTGATATGCCGACCGAAGCGGTCGTGAAGGTGGATTCGGTTGTCGAGGCGCGGGAGTGTCGCCAGCATGATTGTAATCCTTATGCAGTCCAATGAACCGTGCCCTAAA
>CAZFUK010000710.1:0-2957 GCA_964522005.1 uncultured Anaerolineales bacterium
GGGCGCACGGCGCCGAGCAACCGGATCAACGTCGGGGCCATCGGCACCGGACGCATCTCGCGCGGCCACGACCTGCCCGGCATCTGGCAGTACGACACCGCCCGCATCATGGCGGTCTGCGACGTGGATCGCCGTCGCCTGGACGATGCGAAGACGCTCGTCAACGGCTACTACGCCAAGACGACCGGCAAGCCGTACGACGGGGTGACGACCTACACCGACTACCGCGAGATGCTGCGCAACGAGCGCCTCGACATCCTGAGCATCTGCACCCCCGACCACCTCCACGCCGACATGGTCGTGGCCGCGTGTGAGGCGGGCGTCAAGGGCATCCTGTGCGAGAAGCCCATCGCCACCACGCTCAAGGACGCCGACCGCATGATCCAGGCCGTCGAGCGCCACGGCGTCCTCATGTCGGTGGACCACACCCGCCGCTGGCAGCCCGAGTACCACGAGGCGCGCGAGATGGTGCGCCAGGGCAAGATCGGCCAACTCACCCGCATCGTGGTGACCATGAACGGCGAGCGGGCCATGCTCTTCCGCAACGGGACGCACATGGTGGACATGGTCGTGTTCTTTGCCGAGAGCGAGCCGGACTGGGTCATCGGCATGGTAGACGAGGCGTTCAAGGACTACGGCCCGCGCTACGCGGGTGACGGCGGCCACAACCCGCGCACCGACCCCGGCGCGCTGGCCCTCATCGGCTTCAAGAACGGCGTCCGCGCCGTGTACCAGGGGTCGCAGGACACGGTGGCCTACTCCTCCCTGGACGTGATTGGCACGACGGGCCGGGTTCACATCGGCATGCAGGACAACCAGATGACCGTCGCGCTGCGTGGTCCCGACGGCCCCTACGACCTGGTGTACCGTGAACTGCCGCGCAGCCACCCGACGCGGGCCGGGCTGCTGGCCGTGGTCGAGGAGATGGTGGACCTGGTCGAGAAGGGCGGCGAGACCGTCTCCCCGCCCCACGAGGCGCGCTGGACGCTGTCCATTCTGCTCGGCATTCTCCAGTCGGCCGCGCAGGGCGGCGCGCGGGTGGCGCTGCCGGTTCAGGATGCGTAAGTCAACCTAACCCCCCGGCCCCCTTCCCTTCGAGGGAAGGGGGAGAAGAAGCCCCTCCCTTGCCAGGGGAGGGGATGGGGGAGGGGTCTATCTCAACGGAGAACGCTATGTCAGGCTTGAAAGCCGCCCTCCTGGGCGTGACCCATCCGCACTCGGCGGCGCACCTGCGCACCCTCCAGGCGCTGCCCGAAATCGAGGCGGTGTACCTGTGGGATGAGAGCGCGGCGGCGCTGGAGGACCTGCGCGGCCAGCAGGGCGCCAAGGTGGCCGGCGCTTCGACGCGGCTGGCCGACGTGATCGGCCGCGACGACCTGACCTTCGCGGTCGGCGCGCTACCCAACGATGTCGCGCCCGACGTCTTTATCCCCGCTCTCCAGCAGGGACAGCATCTGATGGCCGAGAAGCCGATTGGGCGCACCGCCGCCGATGTCGAGCGCGTCGTGCGCGCGGCGGACGACGCGGGCCGGCTGCTGGCCGTGTGCTATCAGAACCGCCAGCACCCCTGCTCCCAGGAGGCCCGCGCCATCGTGCGCAGCGGCATGATCGGCGCCCTCATCTCGCTGGAAGCGCGGATGCTGACGACCCAGGTGCGCTTCCGCAACCCGGGTCACTGGCTGTTCAGCGACGCGCGGGCCGGCGGCGGCATCCTGTCCTGGCTTGGCTGCCACTACCTGGACATGCTGCGCTACGTGACGGGCGACGAGGTCGTGGCCGTCTCAGCCGAGATGAACACAGTGAGCGGCGAGGCCATTGACGTCGAAGACGTCATCACCGTCGCCCTGCGCTTCCGCTCCGGGGCCATCGGCGTCATGCACGCTGGCTACATGCTCGCCCTCAGCGGCGGCGGCTATCACGGCTCCGGCTACGACGCCTACCTCGGCTTCCGGGGGCGCGAGGGACGCGTCTACTGGGATCCGGTCGCCAAGCCGCCGCGCCTATACGCCGAGAGCACGCGCCTGGACTGGACAGGCGCGCCCCAGCGAGAGTTTGGCTTCACTCTGCGCGACTCGCCGGCCTATGGCGGGGGCAACGGCGAGGCGTTTATTCGCCAGTTCATGCGCGCCTGCCAGGGCCAGGGCGAGCCGCCCACCACCGGGCGCGACGCGCTGGCCGTCGCCCGCATCGTAGACGCGGCGTACGAGTCGAGCCGCACCGGGCGGCGCGTGGCCGTCGAGCCGGTATAAGGACGAAGGAGAGAGGGAACCGCGCCCTAAACGGCGCGGCGTGATCGGTGAAGCGGCGGCGTTTAGGCTGCCGTGGCGTTTAGGCCACGGAGCAGGCGAAGGAGGCAGCATGCCCGAAGGACGAGTAGCCGGCCGCGTGGCGATTGTCACCGGCGCGGGGCGCGGCATGGGGCGGGCGGTTGCCCTGACCCTGGCCCGCGAGGGGGCGGCGGTCGTCGTCAACGACGTGCGGGCCGCGGCGGCGGAGGCGGTGGCCGAGGAGATCCGGGGCGCGGGCGGCCAGGCGCTGGCCCAGGCGGGCGATGTCAGCCGTGAGGCCGACGTGGCCGCCCTGGTCGAGACGGCGGTGGCCCGCTTTGGCCGCGTGGACATCCTGGTCAACAACGCCGGCATCCTGGGCAACACCCGCCCCCTCGAAGAGATTCCCGCCGACGAGTGGGACCAACTGCTCGCCATCAACGTGCGCGGCGTCTTCCTGTGTACGAAAGCCGTGCTGCCCCTGATGAAGGCACAGCGCTACGGCAAGATCGTCAACGTCTCGTCGTCGGCGGGCCGCAGCACGAGCACCTTCGGCGGGGCGCACTACACCACCTCCAAGGCCGCCGTGCTGGGCTTGACGCGCCACACCGCCCGCGAAGCCGCGCCCTACAACATCAACGTCAACGCCACCGCGCCGGGCAGCATGGACACCGAGATGGTGCGCGAGCG
>CAZFUK010000711.1:0-2951 GCA_964522005.1 uncultured Anaerolineales bacterium
AACCCCTGGGCTAGGCAAACGACGCCCTACGGGCTAAGAGCCTTAGCCCCCCTTGGGGGCTTGGCCTGCCTAGCGCGGGCGCTTTAGCCCCGCGCGGCCATCACCGCGTCGCTCGTGTTTGAAAGAACCCTTCGTCGGCGGCTCTCCTGCTTGGTCGTCTGGCGAAATAACGCTACAATTGACGCTGTTGGCGCCTCACGCGTATCCTCTCTCGTACAGAGCCGTACAAGGAGTTGGTCCGGTATGCCCTTCCCCCTGGCCGACTGCGTTCATCAAGTGTTATCGCCCGCCGGCAAGCCGGTCGCCGCCGTCCCCGATCTGCCCGCCGACCAACTGCTCGCCATGTACCGCTGGATGGTCTACGGCCGGCTGTACTCGGACCGCATGGTCGCCCTGCAACGGCAGGGGCGCATCGGCACGTTCGGCCCGCTCAACGGGCAGGAGGCGGCATCGGTCGGCCTGGCCTGGCCCCTCCAGCCGGCCGACTGGCTCGTCGGCTCCTACCGCGAGCTACTCAGCTACATGGTCAAAGGCGTCTCCCCCCTCGCCCTGGCCGAGACCTATCGCGGCTACGTCGGCGACGGCTACCCCCTCGACGCCCACTGCCTCCCCTACCAGATCGTCCTGGCGACCCAGGTGCTCCACGCCGTGGGTATCGCCATGGGCATTCAGTACGACCGGCGCCCGGATGTCGTCGTCGGCGTGTGTGGCGACGGCGCGACGTCCGAGGGCGACTTCAACGAGGCGCTGAACTTCGCCGGCGTCTACCGTGCCCCCATTGTCTTCGTCGTCCAGAACAACGGCTGGGCCATCTCCGTCCCGCGCCGCCAGCAGACGGCGGCCGAGTATATCGCCCATCGCGGCCCGGCCTTTGGTCTGCCCGGCTACGTCGTGGACGGCAACGACGTCCTGGCGGTCTACCAGATGGTCAAGGACGCCGTGGCTCGCGCCCGCGCCGGTGACGGCCCCACCCTCATCGAAGCCCTCACCTACCGCCTGGGCGCGCATACCACCGCCGACGACCCCAAGAAGTACCGCCTGGACGATGAGCTTGGGGAGTGGTCGGCCCGCGACCCCCTGCCCCGCTTCCGCGCCTACCTGGCGGACCAGGGCCTGCTCGATCCCACGGCTGACGAGCGGCTGCACGAGGCCATTGGGGAGGAACTCCAGGGCCTGGTCGAGGCGCTCGAAGCCCAGCCGCCCCAGGACGCCGCCGACCTGTTTGACCTGGTCTACGCCGAGCGGACGCCGCAACTGAACCGCCAGCGCGCCGACCTGCTGGCCGAGCTAGGGAGGGAGTAGCCATGCCGCGCATGACCCTGGTGGAAGCGGTCAACCACGCCCTGGCCCAGGAGCTTGAGCGCGACCGGCGCGTGCGGGTGTTCGGGGAGGACGTGGGCAAGAACGGCGGCGTGTTCCGCGTGACCGACGGTTTGCAGGCGCGCTTTGGTGAGGACCGCGTCTTCGACACGCCGCTGGCCGAGTCGGGCATCATCGGCACGGCGGTGGGTATGGCGGTCTACGGGCTGCGCCCCGTGGCCGAGATTCAGTTCGCCGGCTTCACCTTTGTCGCCTTCAACCAGATCGTCTCCCAGGCGGCGCGGCTGCGCTACCGCTCCGGTGGCCTGCTCTCGGTGCCGCTGGTCATCCGCGCCCCCTTTGGCGGCGGCGTCCGCACCCCCGAACTCCACTCCGACAGCGTCGAAGCCCTGTTCATGCACGCCCAGGGCATCAAGGTCGTCATCCCGTCGTCGCCCTACGATGCCAAGGGCCTGCTCCACGCGGCGGTGGAGGACCCCGACCCGGTCCTGTTCCTCGAACACATGAAGCTCTATCGCTCCTTCCGCCAGGAAGTGCCGACCGAGCGCTATACGCTGCCCATCGGCCAGGCGGCGGTCGCCCGCGAGGGCGATGACGTCAGCGTCTTCGCCTACGGGGCCATGCTCCACGTCGCCCTCCAGGCCGCCGAGCAGGTCGCCCAGGAGGACGGCGCGTCGGTCGAGGTGGTGGACCTGCGCACGATCTCCCCCCTGGACGAGGCGTGCATCGCCCAGTCGGTGAGCAAGACGGGGCGGGCGGTCGTCGTCCACGAGGCGGCGCGGGCGGGTGGCGTGGGCGCGGAGGTAGTCGCCGTCATCAACGAGCGCTGCCTGTACTCGCTGCTCAAGCCCGTCGAGCGCGTCACCAACCCCGACATGCCCTTCCCGCTGCCCAGCGTCGAGGATACGTTCCTGCCGGGGCCTGCCCGCGTCGCGGCCGCCATTCGTCGCACCCTGGAGCCGTGAGGAGGGAGCCATGTTCGAGTTCAAGCTGCCCGACGTGGGCGAAGGCATTCACGAGGCGGAAGTGCTCAAGTGGTTGGTGAGCGTGGGTGACACGGTCAAGCGGGACCAGCCCGTCGTGGAGGTCCAGACCGACAAGGCTGTGGTCGAGCTGCCCTCGCCGGTGGCCGGGCAGGTGGCCGACCTGCGGGCGCCGGCGGGCAAAGTCGCCCGCGTCGGCGACGTGCTGGTGGTGATAAAGACGGAGGACAGGGGCCAGGGGTCAGGGGCCAGGGGCCAGGGCCAGGGACACGGAGAGCAAAGGCCGCCGCAGGATCATTCCTCTACCCTTTCCCCCTCCCTAATCCCTAATCCCCATCCCCTTGCCCCCCGGCGCGTTCTTGCCGCACCGGCGGTGCGCAAGCTGGCCCTCGAACTGGGCGTGGACCTGGCGCAGGTGCGGGGGTCTGGACCGGTGGGCCGGGTGCTGCCGGAGGACGTGCGGCGGTTTGTGGAGGGGGAGGAAGAGAGGCAGAGTAGGCAGGAAGATGGGCAGAGTGGGAAGGCGGTAGAGGGGGGCGGGCCCCCAGTAGCCCCGCCCCCCAGCCGCCCCGCTCCTGTCGCTGTCGATTCCGGGGCTGAGCCGGTCACGCGCGAGCCGCTCCAGGGGCTGCGGCGGCGCATCGCCGA
>CAZFUK010000712.1:0-2943 GCA_964522005.1 uncultured Anaerolineales bacterium
GACGAGTTGAGTGGTAGGCGAGTGGCTACTGAACCGGTAAAAAACTTCTTGACGTATGACGAGGAGGCTCTGGAACAACTGGGTAAATTGACGGGATGGCACCCGCACTTAACTCAGATTGTTTGCCGAGGAATCTATCTTCAGATGAAGGATAGGGTCAAACAAGCGCCGGGGCGTGTGACCGGTGAAATTGTGGATCAGGTTGTGGAAAGCTCTCTCGTGGCGCAACCCGTACAAGGCGTATGGAAGCGGACAATGGAGTCGTTAGAAGGTGCTAATGTGTTTCTAGATGTATTTAGCGCGCTCAAGGCGCTCAAGGGGAGGGAGTCAACCCAGGATGAGATTCTGAACATTATGCAGCGTAACACCAAGATTAGCGATGAAGAAGCTCGACTGGTTTCCAGAATACTAGGTTTGCCAACTAAAAATGCAAATCTATCCTCCCTCATTCCTAAGGTTCTTGGCTATCTCTGCAAGGTCGGGCTACTGACCCAGCGTGTTAGGGAGGAAATGCGATACAAGTTGGCCGCTGAACTCTTTGTCCGCTATATTAGCGATCTTCCAGTGCTTGAGCCGAGCCGTTCTAGGTCTACGAAGGAATCCCCATCCTAGCCGATGTCTCTCCTCAATCGATAAGCTATCCCCCTCATCCGGTCATCGCCTACGACGGATTCTAGCCTTACGGGCAGACATCAGGAATAGACTCAGATGTATGACGTGATTGTGGTGGGCGGCGGCGTGATCGGGTGCGCCGTGGCCCACTATCTGGTGCGGGCCGGCGCGAGGACGCTGCTGCTCGACCGAGGCGACACGGGCCGGGCGACGGCGGCCGGCGCGGGCATCCTGTCGCCGGAGACCAACACCCGCGACCCCGAAGCCTGGTTCGAGTTCGCCCACCAGTCGGTCGCGCTCTACCCGGCGCTGGTCCAGGCGCTGGAAGCCGACGCGCCGGGCGCGACGGGCTACGCCCGGTGTGGGCTGCTGCTGGTGGCGGCGACCGAGGACGAGGTGGAGCCGTTCGAGCGGGCGGCGGCGTGCATCTTCGAGCGGCAGCGCCGGCGCGGCGAGCCTTCGGCGGCCGACTTGCGGGAGATTACGCCCGCCGAGGCCCAGCGCCTGTTCCCCCCGCTGGCCCCGGTGCGGCGCGCCCTCCTGCACACCGGTGCGGCGCGGGTGGACGGGCGCGGGCTGGCGCAGGCCCTGTGGCGCGTCGCGGAGCAGCAGGGCCTGGCGACCCGCCCGGTCAGTGTGGACCGGCTGGCCCGCGACGGCGGGCGGGTGACGGGCGTGGTCGTGGAGGGGGAGACGCTCGGCGCGGGGGCCGTGGTGGTGGCGGGCGGGGCGTGGTCGCCGGCCCTGGGCGCACAAGTCGGTCTCGACCTGCCGATCGCGCCGCAGCGCGGCCAGATCGCCCATCTGCGGCTGACGGGTCAGGCGACGGAGGGCTGGCCGGTGGTCAACGCCTTCCACGGCCACTACATGGTGGCCTGGCCCGGTGGGCGGGTCGTGGCGGGGGCGACGCGGGAGACCGGCTCCGGCTTCGCGCCCTATCTCACGGCGCGGGGCGTGGGGGAGGTCATCCGGGAGGCGCTGCGCGTCGCCCCGGGGCTGGCCGAGGCCGAGGTGGTGGAGACCCGGGTGGGGCTGCGGCCGCTGTCGGCGGACGGGCTGCCGTTCCTGGGGCCGGTGCCCGGCGCGCCGGGCCTGTTCTTGGCGACGGGCCACGGGCCGACGGGCCTGACGCTCGGCCCGCTGAGCGGGAAGGTGGTGGCCGAACTCGCTTTGGGTCAGCCATCGGCGATAGACATCAGTTCGTTTAGCGTGGAGCGGCTGTTAAAAAGGTAGTCATGTAATCTATCAAGGAGGCCCGAAGATGGACCAACTCGTGAACGCTGTCATGGAGAAGACAGGCTTGCCGCGCGAGCAGGCGAAGCAGGCGGTGACGACGGTGCTGGCCTTCCTGAAGGAGCGCCTGCCCGCCCCGGTGGCGGCGCAGATTGACACCGTGCTCGGCGCGGGTCAACTGGGCGATGTCGGCAAGACCCTGGGCGGGCTGTTGGGGCGCTAGGTCTACCAGTTGGTGAACGAGCCGTCCAGACGGCGGAGGTGGGGCGGCTCGTGGATCTGGAAGGTGTGGGCGCGGGCCGCCGCCCGGTCGAACTCGATGCCCAGGCCGGGCGCGGTGGGCGGCAGCAGGTAGCCGTCCTCCCAGACCGGCTGGACGGGCACGACATCGGTCAGGAGGGTGCCGGTGCGGCGCGGCTGCTCCTGGACGCCGAAGTTGGAGGTCGCCAGGTTGAACTGGAGGCAGGCGGCCGACGCCACCGGCCCCAGCGGGTTGTGGACGGCGACCTTGATGGTGTGCGTCTCGCACCAGCCGGCGATCTTGCGGCCCTCGGTGAAGCCGCCCACCAGGCACAGGTCCAGGCGGGCGTAGTCAATCAGCTCGTCCTCGACCAGTTGGCGGAACTCCCACTTGGAGCTGAACTGCTCGCCGGCCGCCAGGGGGACGCGGGTGCGCGGGCGGAGCGTCTTGAACGAGTCGGGGTTCTCGGAGCGCAGCGGGTCCTCGATGAAGTACGGCTCGAACGGCTCGACGGCCTGGCACAGCCAGACGGCGTCGGCCAGGTCCAGGCGGGTGTGGACGTCGAAGCACAGGTCCACCTCGTCGCCGACGGCCTGGCGGACGGCCTCGAACTGGCGGATGGCGGCGCGGACGGATTGGCGCGGCTCCAGCACGTCGCCGGCCTGCGGCAGCCCCCAGCGGACGAACTTCCAGCCCTCCTCTTTGGTCTGGAGGCACGACTCGACCAGGGAGGGGATGTCCATCTGGTGGCCGACGTTGTGGGGGTAGCAGACGACGCGGTCGCGGACGCGGCCGCCGAGCAGGTCGTAGACCGGCACGCCGAGGGCCTTGCCCTTGATGTCCCACAGGGCGATGTC
>CAZFUK010000713.1:0-2943 GCA_964522005.1 uncultured Anaerolineales bacterium
ACCAGCGCGGCGACGTAGTCGGGGCCGGGGTCCAGGGGGATGAGGGTCCAGCCCTCGATGGGGCGCCGCGTGGCGGCGTTGAGCAGCGCGGGCGGGTCGTCCGGCAGGAAGGTCACGACGAACGAGTCGAGGGGGCGGGACAGCCCGTCGCCCGTGGCCTTGATGAAGGCTTCCTTGCGCGTCCAGCAGGTGAAAAACAGCCGCTCGCCCACGGACGTACCGAGCAGGGGGCGGAGTTGGGCCGTCTCGGCCGGGGCGAAGAAGGTCTCGGCCAGGCTAAGGGCGTCGGGCAGGGGGCGCACGTGTTCGACATCTACCCCCACCGGCCGCCCCTGCGCCACGGCGAGCAAGGCCAGCTCACCGGCGTGGCTCAGGTTGAAGTGCAGCCCGGACGTGTGGAACGGGGGGGCCAGGCGGGGCTTGCCGCGCGCACCGTGGGTGAAGCGAACGGCGGCCGCCGTCACGTCGAGATAGCGGGCCAGGATGTGGCGGGTGGCGGCATGGCTGACGATAAAGCGGCGGCGGTCGCGGGCGAAGTGGAACGCGGCGGCGCGCGCCTGCTCCGCCGCGTCCAGGCCGTCGGCGAGATCGGCGAGCGTTCCCTCGTCGGCGTCCAGGTCGATGCGCCAGACGCCGACATCCTCATTCGACAAGATTAGCTCAGCCGTCACGCCTCACCCCGGCCGGGCCTGTCCGCGCCGCCTCTTCGGCCAGTACCTCGGCCAGCTTGACGGCCAGCACCGGCATGAACTCCCCCGCCAGAAGTTCCATATGGGTGGTCTGCGAGAAGACATACTGCTGCAGCGGGCCGCACAGGCTGGCCCAGGTCTGCTTGTGGCCGTAACGCTGGAACTGCTCGCTCATAAACAAGACCACCGGGCCGGGATAAGGCCGCGCGACATAACGGTGATGGGCGGCGACGTGGGCGTCGTAGACCTGGATGGCCCACTCCGGTTTACCGAGTTGACGGAAGGTATCGGGAACGCGCTTGAGCTGAAAGAAGCCTTGCACGGCCCAGTGGAGCGTCCCACGCCGCAGGTGGTGGACGATACGCCGCAGGACGCGGCCCGGCGTGCGGCGCTCATAGCGCCAGCCTGGCCCGTTGGCCGGCGGCGTCGCGTCGAAGACGGCCAGCAGCGGCACTTCGAAGCCGGCCGCGCTGAGACGCTGGGCCATCTCATAGGCGACGACGGCCCCGAAGCAGACGCCGCCGAGCCAGTAGGGACCGTGGGGCCAGAGAGTCTGAATCTCCTGGATATAGTGTTCGGCCATCGCCTCGACCGTCGTCTGGGGTGGAGTCGCGCCGTCCATGCCGAGCGGTTCCAGCCCGTAGATGGGCTGGTCCGGTCCCAGCGTCGTGACGAGACCGGCGAAGCGGAGGGTGGTCCCGCCGGCCGGCGGGACGAGGAACAGGGGTGGCCGCGTGCCCTGGGCCTGGATGGGGATGAGGGAGCGCCAGGTCGAGCCACCGCCCTGGCGGCGCAGCAGGTCGGCTTGCTCGGCGATGGTCGTCGCCTCAAAGATCGAGGCGATGGGCAGGCGGTGGCCCGTCAGGCGCTGGACGCGATCCATCAACTGGACGGCGAGGAGCGAGTGGCCGCCCAGCGCGAAGAAGCTGTCGTGGATGCCGACACGGGGCAGCCCCAGGACGCTCTGCCACACCTGTGCCAATTGAGCTTCCAGGCTGTCGCGGGCATTGACCAGGCCGACGGCCGGGCTGTACGTCGGCGCGGGCAGGGCGCGGCGGTCCAGCTTGCCATTGGCGGTCACGGGCAGGCGGTCGAGGGGGATGAACAGGGCCGGTACCATGTAGTCCGGCAGGGTTTGGCGCAGGCGCGTACCCAGGTCTTCCACTACCGACTCCACCCCCTCCACCGGCACGACATAGGCCACCAGCCGCCGCTCGCCGTCGCCCGCGTCACTCGCCAGCACGGCGGCCTCCCGCACGCCCGCCAACCGGCGCACGGCGTCCTCGACCTCGGCCGGTTCGACCCGGAAGCCGCGAATCTTCACCTGCTCGTCCAGGCGGCCCAGGTATTCAAGCTCGCCCGCCGCCGTCCACCGCGCCCGGTCGCCGGTGCGATAGAGACGCGAGGGAGGACCAAGGACCAAGGACGAAAAGGCGTATAGGTCCTTGGTCCTTGGTCCTTCGTCGTCCTGAGCGTGTTGGTCCTTGGTCCTTGGTCCTTCGTCGTCTTGGGCTGCTTGGTCCTTGATCTTTGGACCCTGGTCCTGGAAGGGATTCGGCACAAAGCGTTCGGCGGTCAGGTCGGAGCGATGCAGGTAGCCGGCCGCCAGGGCGACGCCGCCGATGTATAGCTCGCCCGGCACACCGACAGGGCAGAGTTGACCGCTTCGGTCCAGAACCAGCAGCTTGACGTTGGGGATGGGGCGGCCGATGGGGGGCAGGCTGGGCCAGTCGTCCGGCGAGCCGCTCAGCAGGTACTCGCTGACGACGTGGGCCTCGGTCGGGCCATAGTGGTTGTGCAGGGTGGCCCCGTCGAGACGGCGCATCATCTCGCGCAGCGCGGCGGTGATCTGAAGCTGTTCGCCCGCCGTGACGATCTGCCGCAGGGCGTAAGGCCCGCTCTCGTCGGCCGCGATGAGGCGAGCTAGGTGGTGCAGCACCACAAACGGCACAAATAGCCGCTCAATCCGCGCCTCGCGGATGACGCCTGTCAGCCGCTGCAAGTCCTGGCGTTCGCTCTCGTCCACCAGATGCAGGACGCCCCCGGTACACCAGGTCGAGAAAATCTCCTGGAAGGACACGTCAAAGGCGACGGAGGTGAACTGGAGGACGCGCGCTGGCCGGCTCAGGAGGGGGTGGGCCATGTGCCACTGCATCAGGTTGGTCAGGGGTTCGTGGCGCATAGCGACGCCCTTGGGCTGGCCCGTCGAGCCGGAGGTATACATCACATAGGCCAGGTTGTGCGGGGTGAGCGC
>CAZFUK010000714.1:0-2942 GCA_964522005.1 uncultured Anaerolineales bacterium
GGCGGGGGCCGACTTCGCCGTGGGCTGTGGCTACAAGTACCTCAACGGCGGTCCGGGCGCGCCGGCCTTTGTCTACGTCGCCGAGCGCCATCAGCCGCGCTTCAGTCAGCCCCTGTCCGGCTGGTTAGGGCACGCCCAACCGTTCGAGTTCAGCCCAGTCTACCAGCCGGCCGAGGGCATCGCCCGCTACCTGTGCGGCACCCAGCCTGTGCTGAGCATGACGGCGCTGGAGTGTGGGGTGGACTGTGCCCTGGACGCGGACATGGGCCTGATTCGCCATAAATCCCTCGCGCTGACCGACCTGTTTATCCAGTTGGTCGAGCAGCGCTGCGCGGGCCACGGGCTGGACCTGGTCACGCCGAGGGAACACGCCCGGCGCGGGGGACAGGTGTCCCTGCGCCATCCGGACGGCTACCCCATCATGCAGGCCCTCATCGAGCGGGGCGTGATTGGCGACTTCCGCGCGCCGGACATTCTGCGCTTCGGTCTCGCGCCCCTCTACCTGCGTTATGTGGATGTCTGGGACGCCGTGGCCCACCTGGCCGACATCATGCTCACCCGCGCCTGGGACCAGCCGAGGTTCAAGCAGCGCGCCGCCGTCACCTAGCGCCGCGCTTAGGGGGCGGTGGTGTCCCATCCGAAGTTTAGCCCGCCGCGCACGCTCGCTGGGCCGAGGAAAACGGTATAGCTGGCGACGTACCAGGGGCTGCGGCCGCTGGGCCGCGTCCAGACACCCGGCTTGGGGAAGGCCGTCCCGCTCTGGCGGGAGTTCACCGTCACGCAGTACGTGCCCGCCGTCAGCCCGCTGAACGAGTAGCGGCCCTGGCTGTCAGTGGTGGTGAAGCGGGTCGGGTAGCTAAACCGGCACAGCCCGACGCCGAGGCCCACGCGGACGCCGGCCAGCCGCGCCTCGGCTTCGTCGGGCTGGCCGTTACCGCGTCGCAGGCTGCTGCCGGCCGTGCAGTTGGCCGCGCAGTAGTCCTGCCAGACAATGCCACTCAGCGACGCGCCGGCATACGCCTCCGGCTCATACGCCAGCGCCGGCCTGACCGTGCTAAAGAGCAGCAGCCCCAGCAGACCCAGGGCCACCACCAGCCCCCCGCGCCGAATCCCTTGCCACATGGGATACCTCCTTGCGCTAGAGCGAGACCGTCAGGGTGTCCAGCACCCCCTGGTCTATCCAGTTGTCCCGTGCCGGGGATTGTAGGCCCGTTGGTGGGGGCAGTCAACCTGAGTGAGGCGTAGTGGCCTGTTCGAGCCACGCCAGGTAGACGAAGGCGTGCCGGTCGTCGGGGCCGCACATCTCGGCCGAGGGGCGGAGGGTGCGGCACACCGCCGGGCGCTCCGGGCGGCCAAAGAGGGCGCAGCGGTTGTCGGGGGTGAGTTGAACGCAGCGCACCCCAGCCGGTTTGCCGTCAGGCATGCCAGGGATGGGGGAGGAAATGGACGGGGCGATGCAGCACGCCCCGCACCCAACACGACATTCCATACGTGATAGATGACATGGTAGGGGCGGGGTCGCCCCGCCCGCGCTTCGATAGCCTTATGGAACAGGCGGACGGGGCAACCCCGCCCCTACACATGAACGGCGAATTAGTGGCTGCGGGTGGTGCCCGTGTTCTCCGCGACACCGCTGCTCAGGCCGCCGCCGCTGGAACTGGTGCTCGTGCCTTCGCCCATGCCTTCGGGGTAGTTGCGGCGGCCGCCAGCGCCGCCCGGCGCCGAGCCACCGCTCGTGCCGCCGGCCGCCGCGTCGTCCAGTTCGGCGTTTAACTGGTTCGCCACGTCGCCCGACATGGCCTCGACTTCCTCAATCACCGACTCGTTAGTCGTGGTATCGCCGCGTCGCTCGTCTGCCACAGCGTCCTCCTTTAGGGGTAGAGGGTGTATGACAGACCAGCGTGCATGAACGATGCCACGCTGGATTAGAGGATGCCGCGCGCCTGAAAGGCACCCCGCACAACGCCCGCCGTGCGGTTGCCATAGAGGCGTTGTGCGGCGGCGACCGTCGCCTCGGCGGCGGCGCGCATGGAGGTATCGGGCGCGAAGTCGAACTGGGCTTCCAGGATGAGGGTGTCGGCCGTCACATTGCCTAGCGCCAGCCGAATATCCCACAAGGCACGCGACCAGATTTGTCCATTGTGATGAACCTCATCCGTCAGATCCTCAGGATAGTGGAGGTTCTGGTCTACCCGCCGCAAGCAATGCGGCACGGTGGAGGTGTACGATACCGAATCCCAATCCGCAATACAGGCCGGGTCGGGCGTGGGGGCAATGACGGCGCTCACCGTCGCCGCCCAGTAATCGCCAAAGCCCTCGCCAATGGAGCCGGCTTCGAGTGAGGCGCCAAAGCCACCAAAAGGCGTCATCTGGGAATCCTGGATCGCGTGGCCGTACTCGTGCAGAATCACCTCAGCGTCCTCGGCGTCATCCACGCCGCCTTTGCCAAAGCGCATCACATCATGCTTATCCCAGGAGTACGAGTTATCTATCCCCGACTGGTTGATACGAACATCCTGGGACTCCCTGTTGATGGGGCGGCGCGTGACGCCGAAACCGAGGCTCTGGATGTACTTCTGCGCTTCGGTCACCCAGTAGTAAGCCATGACCTGCTCGAAACGGTCGTCACTCCGGCCATACAGGAAGACGTTGTCCGCCGCGTAGGCCAGGGGGCCGGTGGTGCTGGTCACATTGGCCCAGTCACCCCGCAGATAGCCGCTGCCGTCCAGGTTCGTCAGGACCACCGTGCGGTAGGCCGGTTGGAGAGCCGGGTAATCGGCATCTTTCTGGTCGGTCAAATTCTGATTTTGGAGCGAGGCGACAGGATTGGGGAAGAACACACGGCCGCGCCCGGTCGTCGCAGCGGCTGGGGTCGCCGACGCCACGGAGAAGGTCAGCATGGATAGAAGGACAAGCAGGCTGCCAGTGGCCCGCGCTCGCCA
>CAZFUK010000715.1:0-2940 GCA_964522005.1 uncultured Anaerolineales bacterium
GTGGGCGTCCCGACGATGCCGCCAATCACGTCCTGGACTTCAGGCGAGACCTTGCCTCGCAGTTGCTCCAGGACCGTCTTTTCGTTGGCTTTGACCTGTTGCAGTTGGCGCGCATACGCATCGCGCTGCTCGGGCGACATCGAGCCGACGGCGTCGGCCACCGAGTCGGTGTGGCGTGGCAATTGGGCAATGGCCCGCGCCGGGCTGCGGCCGGCTTCCACCGCCGCCTGCGCCTCGCGCAGACGTTCCTGGGCAAACGCCAGGTGGAGTTGGGCGCGCGCTTCGGGCGAGGGGGCCAGCGCGAGCTGCACCTGCTCCGTGACCAGCTTCACCGGGTACAGTGTATCGTCGGGCAGGCTCGTCGCCGCCGCCCGCGTGACCCCGACCAGGGTGCTACTCATGAACAGCAGGAGGGCCATGGCCCCGATAAACGCCTGGCGCAGCGGACCGCGCGGCGCGTTGAAGGTCGAGACGAGCCGGCCGAGCGCCGCCCAGAAGGGCCGCGCCACGGCCTGCCGCCGGGTCCGCGCTGCCTGCACCAGCCGGCGTTCGCCGGTCTGACGGGCCAGTTGGCTGGCAGCGGGCAGGGGCGTCTGCTGGACGGTGATGGCCGTACGGAGGAGGGGTTCAAGTTCGGCGCGAAAGCCCGGCTCAGCCGCCAGGACGGTTTCCACGTCCGTCCCGGCCTGGACGCGGGCAATGGCCTGGTCCAGTTTCTCGGCCACTAGTTGGGCGCGTTTCGCCGCCACCGCCTCCATCAGGCGTGTCCGCCCCTCAGCCATCGCCCGGGGCCGCGCTTCACGCGGGGGCGCGGAGAGGGCCAGGTAGGCCGAGAGGAGCATTGGCTCCAGTTCAGCCGCAAAGCGGCGATGGCGCGCCAGGAGCATGGGGATGTCGGCGCGGCCAGCCCGCAGGTCGGCCAGCGCCTGGTCAAGCGCCTGCTCAAACTCGCGTCGGTGAGCGACCGCCGCCTGGAGGCGGGCCAACCCCGCCGCTCTGGCCTCCGTCCGCAAGGTAGGCAGCGGCGTGGCCTCGACCGCCTGGGCGGTGCGCAGCAGCGGTTCCAGTGTCTTGGCGTACAGCGGATAACGCGCCAGCACGGCTGTCAGGGAGAAGCCGTCGCGCATGTCGTTCAGCGCACGGTCCAGGATGGGTTCGATGCGCTGGCGCTCCTGGAGCGCGGCCTGGAGGCGGGCCAGCCCCGCCGCCTTCGCCTCCGCCCGTGGCATTGGCTCGGGCACGGCCTGGACCGCCGCCACAGCACGCAGGGCGGGCGCCAGACCCTCAACCTGGGGGCCAGCCTCCGCCATGACCGCCTCGACGGGCGCGCCGGCCTGAACCTGGGCCACGGCCTGGTCAAGGGCGTCCAACTCGCGCCGCCGCGCTTCGACAGCGGCGATCAGCCGGGCGTAGCCCACGGCCTGGGCTGCCAGGCTGGCTTTCGGCTCCGGGGTGCGCTCGATGGCTTGCGCCAGGCGGAGCAGGGGTTCTAGTTCATCGGCGTAGGGGGTATCGGCCAGCGCGAGGTCCAGCGGCTGACCGCTCTTGAGCAGGGTCAGCGCGTGGTCAAGCGCCTCGGCGGGGAGCCGGGCCAGCATGGCCGCCAGCAGCCGCTCCTTGCCCGCCGCGCGGGCCTCGGGACGCGGCTGGGCCGTCGGCGCCTGCCGCACGGCCAGGGCAGCACGGAGCATCGGCTCCAGCGCGGCCCGGTGATCCGGGTACTGCGCCAGCACCGCCGCCAGGTCCTTGTCGCCCGTATTCAATTGGGCCAGACAGAGGTCTAGCAGATGCTCCAGGTTCATAGCCACTTTCTCGTCGTCCCCTAACCATCAGGGCGCGAGTCATCCTGTGCAACTTAGATGCCACCATGAGCGAAGTCCTCCAGCACACGCCCCAGTGAGGCTAACGCGCGGTGTTGGAGCGACTTGATCGCCCCTTCGGTCTTGCCCAGGATTTGCGCCACTTCAATGTTCGACAGCCCATCCACAAACTTCAGAATGACGACCTGTTGTTGCTCGTCGGTCAGCAGCCCCAGCGCGTTCTGGAGTTCGCGCTGCGTAAAGCCGCGTTCGAGCATGTCGTTCGGATTATCGTCCGTCGCAATCTGGGTCTCTTCCAGCGGCAGGTGATTATGCCGGGGCCGCCGGCGGAAGTGGTCCGTCACCAGATTGTTGGCGATCCGGTACAACCAGGCCGAAAAGGGCACACCGCGAAAGGTGTACGTATCAATGGCTTCCAGGGCTTTCACGAACACCTCCGCCGCCAGGTCTTCGGCCAGCGGGTCATCGGTGACGCGATAGAAGATGTAGTTATAGATGCCCTGGTAGTAACGCTCGTAGATCTCCGCGAAGGCCCCAGGCTCGTACGCCTGGGCGCGCAAGATCAGGTCGCGTTCATCCTGCACGGCATACCTCTTTCGCTAGTTACAACGGCCAACAGAGCCGTCTCGATACGGGCAGTGCAAAAAAAGTGCAAGGCATGTCATTGTGTGAATGCATGCCACTCGTCGCACCTCATCCGCCGGCGCTGCCGTTTTGCGGAGCAAATCATACGCAGCTAGCCGCCGCCTGTCAACTCTAGGGGCGTGTCGTAAATGGAGACGTTCGACAAGGGGAAAGGTTACGCAGGGCAAAGAAGTTGTCTGTCAACCTCCGACCTGACAGGTTTTTAAAACCTGTCAGGTCTCTCAGGTGCTCCCACCCGCTCCAGCGTCAGCGCGATGGGTTCGCTCGCGCCCGGCTCGGGCAGCCCGGTCCCCACCTCCTGCGCCCGCAGGCGGTACAGAATCTCCTCCATCAGCCGGCGGTTGTCGCCCACGCGGTCGGCCAGGATGCCGAACAGGAAGATGAGGCCGCCCAGCAGGAGCGAGGTGGCGCCGACGACGAGGGACTGGACATTGCTGCCGCGATCCATCTGCCCCGCCAGGAACAGCCAGGCGAG
>CAZFUK010000716.1:0-2938 GCA_964522005.1 uncultured Anaerolineales bacterium
CAACGAGACATAGGCGTCGCCCAGCGCCAGCAGGGCGTGCATCTGGTCGGTGGGCAGGCTGTCGGTGACGAGCGCCAAGGGGGCGCGCTGCGGGTGACGCTGTCGCAGGCGGCCGAGGGTCTCGTGAACCGTGGGGTGGCGGTGGCGGAAGCGGCTGCGCCACGAGCGGCGCCGGGGGCGGCTGAAATCGTAGTGGCTCGTCTTGACGACGAGCAGGACGGGGTCGTCCGCGCGAAAGGCACGCCAGTAGGCTTCAAGGACGAGGTCCATCCCCTTGCGCGGGATCCATTGGCCCACCGTCGTGAAAACAAAGGGGGTCGGCTTTCGGGTCAGCCCCAAACGCCGCCGCAGTTGGGTCAGGCTGGCCTCCGGCGGCGGCTGCCCCTCAAACTGCGACAGGTGGGGCAGGGCCACGACCGGGCGGGTGACGCCGCTCTGTTGGAAGACCCGTCGAATCCACTCACTGGGCACGAACAGGCCATGCATCTGGTTGAGCAGGGCGGGCCAGTGGCGGGGCAGCCGGTCCGTCTCCCAGGCGACGTAGCCCCAGACCTTGCCGCCGCGCCCGGCCTCTCGCGCCAGCCAGTAGGGGAAGTACTCGGGCACGCTGTGCACCAGGGTCCGGTCATACGGGATGGCGCGGTGGCAGAGCAGGCTCAACGGCGGTCCCCCCAGGTCGCGCCGCTCCGACGGCTCGTAGCCCAGGCCCAGGGCAGGACCCGGCGTCATGGGCGCCCAGGTCACGGGCACGCCGGCGGCGTGCAGGCCCTGGATGTAGCAGCGCGCCGCCACGCCATAGCCTGTTTCGTCGGCGACCGAGACGTACTTGAGACCCTGCATCAGCCTTTCATCCCTGTCCGTCGTTGATACGCCAGCCAGCCGGCCGCGAAGCCGACGGCCCACTGGCGGTGGGCTTCCCGTTCGCCCGGCTCACCGCAGCGGCCCGCGTCCACCACGGCCCTGGCCCACCGCGCCAGGTAACGGACGGTGTAGCTGGGGCGGCGGTGTTTGGCGACCAGCGCCCCGCACCCCAGGCCCAGGTCGTAACGCCGGCGCACGGCCGCCGCGTCCCAGGGCGGCCCCTTGCTGGCGTGCCAGATGCGCACGTCGGGGGACAACTCAGCGCAGGTGTGGGGGAAGGCGTCCAGGAGGCGGATGACCAGGTCCGCGCCTTCCGAGCCGGGGAAGGGAGCGGCCGGGCCAAAGTCCTCGTCGAAGCCGCCCACGGCCCTAAAGGCGGGGGCGGGCACAAAGAGGACCGACTCGCACACGTCGGGCAGTGCGCCCGCCCGATAACGGCGCGGCCGGCACGCCCACGCCGGCCGGGGTCCTGGCCGGTCGTCCTCGAAGACGCCGGACAGGGCGATGGGGGCGCGCGTCGCCAGGATGTGCCGGGCAACCGCCAGGGTGTCGGCCTGGTAGCGGCAATCGTCGTCGGCAAACGCCAGCCAGGCGTAGCGGGCCTGCCGCGCGCCCAGGTTGCGCGCCCGGTTGGCGCCGGCCGCCCCCGTCTGGACGTGCTGGAGGGACAGCGTCGCCTGGAACGGGTCGAGGAGCGGGGCGAGCCGCTGGTCCGGGTTTTGATCCACGACAATGACTTCAAGGGCAGTGGGCTGCGCCATGCACAGCGAGGCGAGGAGGGCGGCGAGGGAGTCGGTGCGCCCTATCGTCGCCACCACGAGGGAGAAGCCGGGGGCAGGCGCACTGTCGTCCCAAGGCGAACAGGGCTGCGCAGCGGGGCGTACCACGGGATTCGAGGACGACATAGAGGGGGTCATCCCCCCAATTGTAGCCGAATCAGGCGGGGGGTCAACCACGCGGCGGGCAGCGTAACAACAACCCTGCCCGCCGCGTCTAGTACTCGCCATCTCTCTACGCACCTTGCTACATCTGATCGGGCGGTGAGAGGCTATCGCCCAGCATCTCTGTGACTGCCACCAGAAATTTGGCCGCATTGGTCACGGCTGCTTCAGCATCCTGACGGGTGGCACGAACCGAGGGGTCATAGTCGCTGATCTCACGCGCCTGCATCGCCCGTGTCAACAGTCTGACGTAGTGGACGTCCAACTGGTTGTCTCTGACAAATTCCTGGCCTAGCAAGGCAATGGCGCCTGAATGGCGCCGCAGTTCTATACCTCTAGTCGCCAGGGCTGCCCGAGTAGCATAAAACATAACGTAATAGGCTTTGGAGATGACATCATCGAAGCGGTTTAGGTCAAGTAGCTCTCGCGCCACTTCCAGCTTCTCCTGGGCAAGCCCCAGCCATAGTCTGGCGCGTTCTAGTTTCGGCTCCATACTTCGACGCCTTCTGACTGGATAGCCTTGACCAGGGGCGACTCTTCGTTTAGCCGATCCTCCGTCAACACAATCGGTGAAACATATACAGCGTGTTCCAGCGATACGTCACAGGCCATATCCATAATACTTTGCCAAACCGGATCACTAAATGGGGCAAGGCGTCGTCCTTCCTGGGTGCGCTCGTCGTGACCCGCCACGACGACGACAACATCCAGGTCCGAGTCAGGTCGCGCGTCGCCCCGAACACGAGACCCATAAACGATCAGGCGACGAAATTTGGTAGGCAGGTAACGCAACAACACATCGCGATAGGCCAGTAGGGCTTCACGCTCGACCTCGGATAGCTGGGCTAGGTCCTTTGGCATACGAAAGCGTCCTCTCATCGCGGGCATCCCTGGGGGGGACACGACCAAAGGAGCGTATCATTACATAGATACGCTCCTTTAGTTGTAGGGTTACGTTAGCTCCCGTTGCGTCCGATCAGGTCAGGCACAGGTACGGGCACGCTCGCCGGCTTGGGCGCCTCGGTCTGGGTCGGCGCGCCGTCGCCGCTCCCCAACTGCTGACGGATCTGGTTGCGCAGGCGCTCGACCTCCGGACTGCGCTCGACGTTCTCGCGGACCGACTCGCCCATCCGCTC
>CAZFUK010000717.1:0-2938 GCA_964522005.1 uncultured Anaerolineales bacterium
CTACCAACTCTCGTCCAGCATGGCCTGGTAGCGGGAGGATTGGGCGTGGCACAGGGCCACGGCCAGCGCGTCGGCGGCGTCGTCGGGGCGGGGGATGTCGTCCAGGGCCAGCAGCATGCGGACCATCTGCTGCATCTGGTCCTTGGTCGCCCTGCCATAGCCGACGATGGCCTGCTTGACCTCCATCGGCTTGTACTCGTGGAGGGGGAGGCCGGCGTTGGCCGCCGAGAGCAGGACGACGCCGCGCGCGTGGCCGACGGCCAGGGCGGTGGTGACGTTCTTGGAGAAGAACAGTTGCTCGACGGCCACGGCGTCGGGGCGATGCTTGTGCATCAACTCGTCCAGGCCCCAGTAGATGATCTGGAGGCGGTTCGCCAGCGGCAGCCCGGCCTCCGTCGTCAGCACGCCGTAGTCCACCATCTGCACGGCGTCGCCGTCGCTGTCCACGACGCCCCAGCCGCAGATGGCGGTGCCGGGGTCAATCCCCATGACGCGCACCGACTACGCCCCCATCTTTTCGTACATCTCGTCGGGCACTTCCAGGTTGCTGAAGACGCGCTGCACGTCGTCCAGGTCTTCCAGGGCCTCGATGACGCCCAGCACCTGCTCGGTGTCGGCCTCGCTCAGGCTCATGGGCACCTTGGGCAGGCGGGTCAGTTCGGCCGACTTGACGTTGAGCTTGGCCTTGATCAGGCCCTCGCGCACGGCCTGCAAGTTCTCCGGCGCGGTGATGACTTCCAGCTCACCGTCGTAGGCGACCACGTCGTCCGCGCCCAGGTCAATCGCCATCAGGCTGACCTCGTCGGGGTCCTGCTTGCCCAGCTCCACGGTGATGGCGCCCTTCTGGTCGAATTGCCAGGACACCGCGCCCCCCTCGGCCATGTTGCCGCCGCGCTTGGTCAGTATGGTGCGGATCTGCGACACGGTGCGGTTACGGTTCTCGGTCAGCGTCTCCATGAGGATGGCGACACCGTGTGGGCCGTAGCCCTCGTAGAGTACTTCGTCAATCTGCTCGGCCTGCCCGGCGCCGGCCGCGCGCTCGATGGCGCGTTCGATGCTGTCCTTCGGCATGTTCACGGCGCGGGCACGGTCCATCGCGATACTCAGCGCGAAATTAGCGGCCGGGTTCGGGCCGCCCTGTTTGACGGCGATTTGAATCTCGCGGGCTGCCTTGGTGAAGAGGTTGCCCTTCTTGGCGTCCGCCGCGCCCTTCTGGCGCTTAATCTGTTTCCAGTGGGAATGTCCTGCCATACGGTCCTCCAAGCCTGTCGCTCGGTGTTTAGAGTTACGCTCTATTATACCATGCCTGGGCCGGAAAGGCGAACCTTAGAAGGCATGGACAGAATTTACAGAATTAACATAATGGCTCAATTCTGTAAATTCTGTCCAACTCTCTCAGGACAGGGCGCGGCGGGTTTGGAGGGCGGTGAGGCGCAGGCGGTGGACGGTCAGGCCGACGACGGCGAGGGCCGTGCCGCCGTAGAGGGCGAGGACCAGCGGGTTCTGGGCGTCGGTGCCGGCCAGCAGGCCGTGGAGCGTGGTCAGGGCGTAGAGGCCGAACGTGGCGTAGTGCAGGCTGCGCCAGGCCCGGTAGCCGATCCAGCGGCGGACGTAGAAGCTCAGCGCGACAGGCACGGCGATGTACAGCCCGATCTGCCCCAACCCGACCCACAGCGGGCGGTAGTCGGTGCTGGCGAAGGGAATCAGCAACTGCGTCAACGTATAGCCAATGTAGTGGTCGCCGAGCAGAATCAGGACGTGGAACGCCGTGAAGCTGAGACCGAGCAGGCTGGCGAACTGGTGCAGGTCCACGGCGGCCGGACCACCGGGCCAGACCCGCGCCAGCTTGTTGGTCACGGACAGGCCCAGGATGGCGGACAGGCTGAGCAGCGAGTAGGCGACCAGGCCCGCGATGCGCGAGAGATACCAGAACGCTTTCGGCTCGGGCGCGACGAGGGACGCCCACCAGCCGACCAGCCAGTGCGGCGCGACCAGCGCGACGACCAGCACGCCGACGACGAGCAGCAGCCCAATCAGGGCGACCACTTCCACCATCACGACAAATTCTAGCGCCTTCGACTCATCCATAGCGACTGTCCTCACTTGAATAGACCTGACAGGTTTTTAGAAACCTGTCAGGTCTGTCCTGTATACATACGCCCCAAAGCCCGCCGTCTGCCACTGGCGCCCGTCCTCGCCAATCAGCAGACCCTCGACATCGGGCAGGCGGTCCAGGTAGCGGCGGCCCTCCACCGACCCCAGCATCAGCGCGACCTTGGCGTGCAGGTCGGCCTGCATCGCGGTGGGCGCGACGACGGTGACGGACAGCAGGTCGGTCTGGGCCGGGCGGCGGGTGCGCGGGTCAATGATGTGGTGGCGCACGGCATCCCCCTGCCGCCATCGGCGGTAGTCGGTGCCCGACGTGGCGACGCCTTGATCGGTCAGGGTTAGCAGGGCCAGGTCACGGTCGGCGTCGCGCGGGTCGGCCACGCCCACGGGCCACCAGGGGTACTCGACGGGCCGGCCGGCCGCCGCCAGGTCGCCGCCCACATCCACCAGGCATGGCCCGACCTCGGCCAGCATCTCGGCCGCGCGGTCCGCCGCCCAGCCCTTGACGATACCGCCCAGGTCGAGGCGCACCCCGACCGGGAGCGTGACCCGTCGTGTAGCCGGATCGAACTGAACATCGCGCCAGGAGGCGACGGGGGCGGTCAGGGTCCGGCCGGCCGCCACAGGGTCCAGTTGCTCAAAGGAGCGATCATAGCCCGCCGCTTCGAGCGCTGCCAGCACTGTCGGGTCGTACAACCCGTCGGTCTGGCGGGCCGCGTCCAGCGCCAGGGCCAGCAGCTCCGCCAGCAGCGGGCTGACCTGGACCGGCTGCCCGGCCCTCGCGTTCAGGCGGCTCAGGTCGCTGTCGGGCCGAAAGCGGCTCAGCGCC
>CAZFUK010000718.1:0-2938 GCA_964522005.1 uncultured Anaerolineales bacterium
CTGGCCCCGCCAGGGCTGGAGCCAGGCCAGGAGGGTGGGCGGCCCCGGGCGGGAGGCGGCCACGGCGGCGAGCAGCTCGTAGGCGGCCAAGCGGTGGCGCAGGTCGGGCGCCCGCGCCAGCAGCCCATGCCGGTCCAGCCGCAGTCGGCGCGCCAGGTCACGGACGTCCAGCGCTAGCTCCAAAGCCAGAACGGCCAGCCCCAGGTTGGTCAGGTAGTGCAGGGCGGTGGCGTCCCGCGGCTGCAGGGTGGGACGGAGGCTGCCGACCAGGCCCGCCCCGCGCAGGCCCGCCAGGCGTCGTCGCGTGTAGCCCTCCGAGCATCCCAGCAGGGGCGCCGCCAGGTCCGCCGACAGCCAGGGCAGGCGGGCCAGTAACCGCACCAGCTTCCTGTCCACCTCGGACAGCCTCTCGCGCTGCGCCAGGGCGTCCGCCCATCTCGGCCGGATCACTCGCTACCCCCTTGCCCTTCGACCTCATCGCACGCTTGGGTGGACGGGGGAGGCGCTTCCCTGTCGTCCCCTGGCGCCTCGGTCAACCCCAGCCCGGCCTGGCGCTGTCCGCTCTCGCCCTTGCGGGGACGGTGGTCATTCCGCGCCGGTCCCTTCTTCGGCGCCCCCTCCCCCTTCGACGTCTTGTTGGCCTCCCTCGGCGCTGGCACGCTCGGCTGGCCTTTCTGGTCGGGAATGCCCTGCCCCTGGCTCTTGGGGTGGACCGTCTTCGCCTCCGCCTCTCGTGCCACCCGTTGCGCCTGGAGGCGTCCCAGCAGCTCCTGCTCGATGCTGAGGGCCGACCGCCCGTAGCGATGCGCCGATTGGGCGGCCAGGGTCTGGGCGAGGCTCTGGTCGGCGGCGGGCGGCTCGTCCAGGCGCAGCGAGAAGGGCGGCAAGCGCTCGCCATCCAGCGTCAGCGCCGCGTAGCAAGTGAAGTGGGGCAGGCCGATCAAGTCCTCGACCTCCACCCCGCTCCCCAGCTCCGCCGCCAGGTACGCGGCGTCCTCGGCGCTCGTCTGGAAGGCGAACAGCCCGTCCAGGTTGGCGAAGAGCACCGCCCGCAGGCTCGGTCCCCCCTCCTGGCTGTTGGCCTCCAGGCGCGCCAGGCTCTGGGTGGCCAGGATCAGGTTGGCCCCGTACTTGGCCTGCTCGGATAGGATCGCTTCGTAGTCCACGCTGCGCAGGGTGTGGAACTCGTCGACGATGAGCGTGGCGTGCCGTCGCGAGGCCGGGGGCAAGGCGGCCTGGGCGCCGATGGCCAGGCTGAGGAGGTTGAGGAGCGTCCCGCCGATGAGGGCTGCGGTGTCCTCCCCCACCACCCCCTTGCCCGTGTTGACGATGACGATGGACCCGTCGCGCAGCCAGGCGGCGGGGTCGATGGTCGAGACGGGCTGGCCGACGATGAGACGCGCCACGCGGCTACCCACGAAGCGCTGGACCTTGGTCTGGACCGGATTGATGATCTCCGTCCGCAGGCGCGGGTCGAGGCTCTCGAAGTAGGTCCCCCACCACGCGCTCAGAATGGGGTCGTCCGCCAGGGCCAGCGCGTGACGGCGGACAGGGTCGTCCACCAGCACCGTCGGGGCGTCCAGGACGGTGTACTGACGGGCGCGGCCCAGGTGGTCGACCCGAACCAGGGTCTCGTTGGCCGCGTAGAGGGTCAGTAGGGCGAAGCGGAAGGCGTCCTCCATGCGCGGCCCCCAGAAGCGGTCGAACTCGCGGCGGAAGAGGCGCAGGGCGTTACCCACCGCCTCGTCCCGGTCCCAACCCAGCCCCACGTCCAGGAGGTTGAGGCCAACGGGACGGCGGCGCTCGGCCACGTCCAGGTAGACGACGCGGTCGTGGCGGTCGGGGGGCACGAGCCCCAAGGCGGCCAGGGCCAGGTCGCGGTGGGGGTCGACCAGGACGAGAGTGTGGGGCACCGAGGGGGTCGTCTGGGTCATCAGGTAGCGAGCGACCTGGAGCAGCAGCGATGACTTGCCGCGACGGGTCTTGGCCACCAGGAGCAGGTGGCGCTGGAGGAGGTCGTCGGGCAGGGCCACGGGCACGCTGCGGCCCTGGTGGGTCGATCGACCGACCGGGCAGCCGTGGGAGACGGGGTAGGGCAGGGGCAGCCAGCGGCGGGCGGCGGTCCGCTCGACCAGGGGCGTCTCGGTCTCGACCCGGGGGATGTGCCACAGGCCGGCCAGCTCCCGCACGTTGAGCAGTGTGCCCCCGGACGACGACCCGATGAAGCGGGCCTGGTCCAGCCGTAGGTCGCCGTCGGGCAGCCAGCGGGCCTGGAAGCGGTTGCCGCTGGGGCGGTGGAAGGGCCGGTAGGCGGCCACCAGGCGCGCCAGGTGGGCCTCGACCTGCTGGCGCGGGGCATCCTTCGGGGCGAAGACGGCCAGGCGCAGCTGGCAGTGGAAGGCCGGGTAGGCGATCTTGTCCCCCACCAACTGCGGGTCGTAGACGGGCTTGTGGAGCAGACGGCGCGCCAGGCGCATGGACGGCCAGACGAGCAGAGCCAGGGCAAGGATGGCCCCGGTCAGGGGCAGCCAGGCGCCGTCGAGGACTTGCTGATAGGCCCACACCCCCAGGGCGACGAGGAGCATGGCCCCGGCCAGCAGGAAGACGGGGGTGAGGGAGGTATCGGCCTGCTGGTGGCGGGCCTGAACGGTGGGCGGCGGCGTCAGGGCCAGGGTCTTGTAGGGCGCCGCCCACGTCTCCGGGGCCGGCGCCAGGACAAGTTGGCTCACAGCGCGCCAGCCGTCGGGCAGGCCGCCCAGCGCGGCGAGCACCCCCACCAGGGGATCGATACCGCCTGGGCCGTCGCCCCGGCCGTCCTCGAAGACACGTAGCGGGAGGTAGGGCGGCTCGTCCAGGACCATCTCGCAGGCCCGCACCCCCTCCTCGGGGCGCGGGATGGCTGGATCGAGCAGGGGGCGCTGCCTCAGGTCCAGGGGGC
>CAZFUK010000719.1:0-2936 GCA_964522005.1 uncultured Anaerolineales bacterium
GGGCCCCCCGGGGGGGGGGGGGGGGGGGGGGGGGGGGGGGGGGGGGGGGGGAGGGGGTGCGGGTGGGGGGGCGTGGGGGCGTGGGCGGTGGGGCTGTGGCTGGTGGGGCTGGCCTTGCGCCCTCCGCCCCCCGTTCCGACCGACCTACTGACCACCAACCTGGACTACATGCGCGTTCCCTGGGCGCACCAGGCGCCCGGCGGTATCGCCTACAGCCACGGGGCGCGGCTGGCAGGCTATCGGCTGGCCGGGGCAACGGCTGAAGGAACCGAGGTGGTGGGGGTCGAGGTGGGGGGAACGATGACGTTAACGCTGGACTGGTCGGCGGTGGCGGCGGGCCAGGCCGATGCGGTCCTGGTCAGCCCAGCCGAGCACCGCTTTGGCGTCTCCTACCAGGTCGCCAACGAGCGCGTGGCCCTCGCGCCGCAGACGGTCCACCACCTGGAGGTTCCGCCCGACACCACACCCGGGCTGTACTGGCTGCGGGTGCGTGTCCAGGATGCCCAGGGCGAGGAAGCACTGCCCCTGGACGACACGGGCCAGACGCGCGGGCGGCTGTACCTGCTGCCAGTCCACGTCCATCCGGCTCCCCTACCATCCGCTACCCGCCCGCCCGGCCCACCGCGCCGCCTGACGGAGACGGTGAGCCTGTTGGACGTGAACTGGCAGCAGCGGTCGCGGCCTCAACTGTTCGTCACCCTGACGTGGCACACGAGGGAGCCGCTCACGGATAATTATGTCATCTCGCTGCGGGTGGTGGACGCGGCGGGGCAAGTCGTGGCGAGCGAAGACCAGCCGCCGGGCTATGGCTTCTTCCCGACCATCGCCTGGACGCCCGGCCAGCCGGTCTACGACCGGCGGCGGCTGACGCTCCCGCCGGGTCTGCCGGCGGGCGTCTACGGGCTAGACGCTGTCCTCTATCAGCGCGCCACGCTGACCGAGCTAGGCCGCGCCCGCGTGGACGGGGTCCGGTTGGAGACTGTGCCGAGGTAGCCCCCGGAGGTCTTTGACAGGATTTACAGGATTTACAGGATGTAAGAGAAGGCTACTCCACCGTCAACACCGCCGCTTCGTCGCCCTGGCCAAGCTTGAGCAGGCGGTCGTCCTGGACGCCCAGCAGCGCGCTGGTGAAGGCATCGTAGACGCCGACGCTGACGGTGATGGGGCCGGGCGACTGGGCCGGCAGGGTCAGGCGGTGACGGTCACGCACCCGCATCTCCTGCACCCACTTGAGAGAAGGCACCGCCCCCAGGGCGGGCGAGCCGTCGTGCAGGGCCGTCCACCCCGCGCCGGCAGCAATGACGCTGACCGTATAGTCGTCGGTCAGGGGCTTCAGGGCCAGCCAGTCCAGGTCCACCACCAACTGCCCCCCGCGCCGCTCAGCGGTCACGCCCACCAGGGCCATCTGCCCGCCAAAGCTCAGCCACCGCTCACCCCCCGCCGTCCCTAGCCCCACCCGCTGCCCGCCCATGACCACGGCGGCCTCGGCGTCCGGCGGCAAGTCTGTCGCCGTGGTGACATACGCCCCTGGCGGCGCGTCCGGAATGATCAAGGGGATCGCGACTTCGCCCGCCTCGACCCCGCCCTCGACGAGTCGGCCCGCCCCCGCGCGCCGCCAGGTCAGCAGCAGCCGCGCCTGGTCGGGCAGCGTCGTGTCCCAACTCCACCCTACCAGCCCGGCGGCCGTCGGCCAGCCGAATGGCGGCGTGTGGAGGGTCAAGGGCGCAGCCACGGGGGCCTTGACCTCGACCTCGGCCAGTGGGACGGGCGCCGGCTGCAACTGGACCAATTGGCCGCCCGCCGCCCGATAGCCCCCCGCGACGAGGCGGTAGCGGCCCGGCGGGGAGGTGGGCAAGACGGGGAGGCTGTGGCGAGTCGTCCAGCGTCGCCCCGCGCCCAGGTCGCGGCCTGCCCGCGTCACGTCCGCCTGCCCGACGACCTGACCGGCGCCATCCACCAGGTGGACAAAGAAGGAGGTGTCCAGTCCCACCGCCCCGGCCGTCTGCCAGAACACGTCCACCGTCAGGGTCTCGCCCGCCGTTACCGTCGGTCCCATTTCCCCCTGGCCCGTGTCGGCCCACCGTACGCCGGCCAGACGGATGCCGCCGTCGAGGGCGGCGTCCAGGGGCGTGAAGTCGGGCGTCAGGGTTGGGTCGCCCCGTTGGGCAAGGAAGCCGCCGACGAGCGGGGTGACACTGAAGGGCGCGCCCTGGTATGTGCCGTACCAGTTCGTCGCCAGGGCTGGGCTGGTCCCCGTCGCCTGGTCGAGCAGCCGCCGCCAGGTCTGCGGGTAGGGTTCCGCCCCGGCGGGCAGGACGTAGCGGACCTGGACATCGGGGCGTTGACCGACTACGGTCTGGCGATACCACAGCGGCGTGGCCTGGTGCCAACCGGCGAAGACTGTGCCGTTGGACGGCGCGGCCTGGAGGAGGGCCGAGGCTGCCTGCTCGGCCGACTGGTCCAGGTGCAACTGCCAGTAGCTCGGCCAGAGGCGGACGGTGTTCCACCCGGCCACCACGGCCACGGCTAGCCCAACCAGCCCGCCCAGCAGCCCCGCCCCCCACCGACCTCCCACCTTACCCACGAGCCTGCCCAATAAGCCGGCCACGACCTCCGCCCCCAGGCCAACGAACAGGGCAAGGGGGATGTAGGCGGGCATGAGGTACTCGACCGTCTGCGGGGCGCGGTAGGTGATGGCGACAAAGGCGGGTAGGACAAAGGCCAGGCCGAGCAGGACAGCCTGAGCGGTCAGGGTGGAGGAACGCGGCGCGGCCAGCGCCAGACCGACGGCTCCCACCAGGGCCAAAGCCAGCAGCGGCGGGCCGAACTGGAAGCGCAGAATGTCGGCCAGGACCAGCAGGCGGTCGGGCAGTAGGTCGGCGCGGGCGAAGGCGAACATGTCGCCGCCGAAGCCGCGCGCCAGGCCGTGGTTGAGC
>CAZFUK010000720.1:0-2935 GCA_964522005.1 uncultured Anaerolineales bacterium
CGGACTCAGCTTGATGTCACCCCACATGTCTATAGGTACACATCTGGTCGGAATCGAGATAGTGGTACACCAAGCGATGGTGGCATCAGACTGTACTTTAGTTAAGCGACATGCCACAGATCTGTTACTAACCTAGGAACGAATCTGTGCCGGAAGACGCCAAGCGAGTAAACAACTTACTCGCCTTCGACTGTCAGGTCATCGCCTCGGTGTAGCCGCATCGCGATGCGGGCGGTCTGAAGCATCGCCCGCGCCGTCGGGCAGTGGGCGGTCACATAGCGGGCGACCGCCACCAGGACATAGGGCGCCAGGTCAGGCCGCGTGCGCAACAGGAGGTCGTACTGGCGATAGCCCGCCTCGAGCATCTGGTACGTGTGGAAGAGCGTGTCCTCGCGAAGCAGGGTGTGGCCGAGCGTTGACAGCAAGCGATCGGCCGGGTGGTCCAGGCTCAGGTAGCGGTAGACGACCGCGCCGGCTGAGTTCACCTGCTGCTGCTTGTCCATGAGGCTCAACAAGGAATCCAGAAGGATGTCGGCATCCGTAGGTAGATCACGCACGCTGCGCTCATCGGGAAGGCGGGCCGGCGGGATGTTGAGGAAGCGGTCCAGGTAGACGCTCATCGCCCCGTGGTAGACGCCCCGCAGCAGCTCACGCGATGGCGCGCGCCGCATCGACTGGTCAATGGCATTGTTGTAGGTGAAGGTGTGCAGCACCGTGTCCCAATCCGAGAATTCATTGGCCACATGAAATCGGGCGACACGTAGGGCGGCTGCATAGGTCACCGCCTGACTCAGTTCCACATAGCCCGCCCCCTCCGCCAGCGACTGGTTCAGTGCTGCGACACTCGCCGCCGGGTTCTCCTCCAGCAGCGTTTCCACCAGGGCATCAAAGCCGCGCCAAGCGCCTGAGGTATCCTCACTTGGCGCCTCGGTGAGCGCATCATCGATGAGCTGAATGAGGTCGATGGGATGACGCCAGCTATTCAGCTCCTCGCTGCGGCGGGCGCGAGCCATCCCGCCGATGACGCTTGGCAGGACAGTCGCTGCCTCCTTCCAGCCCGTCAACTCCAATAGCTCGAACGCCTTGTTGATGAAGTCGACCGGGTGACCGATGTCGATGTAGACGTGGTCGGTGGCCGCTGCCAGCAGCATGTCGCTGACCTCGGCGGCCGTGGCGCCCTGAGCAAGGGCGGTGCGCAGGCAGCGCTCCGCGCCGTCGGCATCGCGCACCTCGATAAAGCCACGCAACCAGTCCTTCAGACGCGCCAGCGGGACGGGCGAGCCATCGGCGCTGGCGGGCAGCGGGTCAAGGTCGAAGCGGGGGGCGCGGTTGGCCGAGTCCTGAGCGACATGGACCAGACCGTGATACAAGGCCAGCGTGCGGTCGTCCTGGTCGAGGGTCGGCAGGATGTTGGCCATAGCGGTCATGATGGTCAGACCTGGCCCCCACCCCTGAGCGCGATACTTAGTGCCAAACTCGGCGCCCAAGGCCAGGATCTCGCTCGAAGGGACACCACGATCGAGTAGAGCCAGGACGGACTTGACGGTGATTAGGTTGAGGTCCTGTTCGAGGCCATCGACCAAGCGTCCGCGCCAGTAGGCGGTCCAATCCTTGGGGGCGGGTTGCGGATCCACCCAGATCACCCCATCTTCGATCCGGGTGGGAAAGACGCGCACGTCATCGGCAAAGGGGTCAAATGTCCCGCCGCTACCCATATCGAAACGGGCATGATGCCAGTGACAGGTGAGGATGCCGTTTTTGACACTGCCCTTGCTGAGAGGGAACCCCATATGTGGGCAGCGGTTGTCGATGGCGTAGACCTGGCCGCCATCCATGAATAAGGCGATGATTTGACCCTCGCCCGACACGACGAGACAGCCTTTCTGGCGTAGGTCGTCCAGGGTGCCTGCGCGGACAAGCCCGACAGTTGCAATTGCCATAGAGCCTCCTTAGGGAGAGTTGAGAACGCCGATGAATGCGTTAGATTAAGCGTGGCCCACCTTGTGTAGCGGTGAAGTATAGACCCAACACAACTCTGGACCACGTATGGAGTCAGGATAAAGGATAAGAACGTGGACAAGAACTAAATTACCCGACAAATACGCAAGACGACGCATTGACTTAATTAGCCTGGTCTTCGTGAGCTGAATGTAGGGTAAATGACGCCTGACCGGATCCTCAAGTGGTCATAGCCACGTGAGCGCTTTGACGCCTGCGAAACTGGTTTAGCGAATGACTAATGATGGCGATTGGCCTACGGCGGGCAGGATGAGACGACGAATAAGGGTCCATGGATCGGTGTTGTGGTTGGACACTTGCTTCGTTGGCGGTGTGGAAGCGGGCGACGCGCAGGGCCGCCGCGTAGGTCACGGTCTGGGCCAGTTCCTCGTAGCTCGCGCCGTCGGCCAGGGCGCGGTTGAGGGCCTGGACGGTGGCCGTCGGGTCGTCGTCGAGGAGCGTCTCGACCAGGGCGTCGAAGCCCTGCCAGGCGCCGCTGGCCTGCTCGGCCGGCGCCTCGGCCAGAGCCGCGTCCATCAGGGCAATCAGGTCCACCGGGTGCCGCCAGGCGTTGGACTCCTCGCTCCGCCGCGCTCGCGTCAGGCCCCCAATCAGGCTCGGCAGCACCGTCTCGGCCTGGTCCCAGCCAGTGTGCTCCAGCAGTTCAAACGCCTTGTTGATGAAGTCCGCCGTGTGCCCGACGTCAATATAGACGTGGTCCGTCACAGCGGCCATCAGCAGGTTGCTGGCCTCGGCGGGCGTCGCCCCCTGCGCCAGGGCCGTCCGCAGGCAGCGTTCAGCGCCGTCGGAGTCGCGCACTTCGACGAAGCCGCGTAGCCACTGGCCCAGGCGGTCCAGGGCAGCCGGCGCGCCGTCCGCGCTGCCGGGCAGTGGGTCGAGGCCAAAGCGCGGCGGGCGGTTGGCCGAGTCGTCGGCC
>CAZFUK010000721.1:0-2922 GCA_964522005.1 uncultured Anaerolineales bacterium
CCAGGATCTCGGCGCGGACACGGTCAATCCGGTCCCGGATCTCGATCTGGACATTTGTTGCCCCCAACTCTGCAAGGTTGACATCTCGCTCCCATATGCCCATCTCCTGGGAGCGGTGGGCGCCGAACTGGACTCCTTTCCCGTGGGGCGTGGAGGGCGATTTATGGCCCGGCGGGATGGCTACCTGGCGCTGCGCATTAACGACCAGAATGCCTGCCAGGGCGACAACGACGGCGCGGTTCAGATGATCGTTCGTCTCGAAACCTCCCCCACCCCTTCGCCCACGCCAACCCCCACCGCAACCCGGGCGCCCTCCCCGACGGCCACCCCCACCCCGACCTCAACGGCTAGCCCAAGCGCGGTTCCGACACGCACGCCGACGGCCACGCCCAGCGCGACCCCGACCCCCACCCCGACCTCAACGACGACGCCCAGCGCCACCCCGACCCCCACGCCGACCTCAACGGCGACGCCTACCGCCACCCCCACCCTGACGCCGACCGCCACGGCCACGCCCAGCGCCACCCCGACCCCCACGCCGACTCCAACACTCACCCTGACGCCCAGCGCCACCATCCCGCTGACGCCGACGAGTACGGGTAGCCCCACCCCGACCTTCACCCCGACGGCGACACCCTCAGCGTCTCCCCCGCCGCTCAGCCAGCACATCTTCCTGCCTTATCTCGTGCAAGGCCCAGGAGGGGGGCCACGCGGCATGGAACGGTCCAACGATGTCTTATTACCTCTGGCTTACCCTCCACTGGCTCGCTAACCATCTCCCCGAACGGGTGGGGCGCGCCCTCTTCGCTCTGCTAGGCCGCCTGGCCTTCCTCGCCGCACGGCGGTGGCGGGTCAACGCCCTGGACAACATGCGCCACGTCCTGGGGCCGGCCGCCAGTCCAGCCGAGATCGAAGCGGCTTCCAGGGCCGCCGTGATCCACCAGTTCACCAACTACTGGTACATGTTTCGGCCACCCGCGCCTGAAGAGCGTTGGCAGGGCAGCTTTACGGTGGACGGCTGGGAGCACCTGGACGAGGCGGTGGCGCGGGGCAAGGGGGTCATCCTCATCAGCGCCCACTTCGGCAGCCCGGAGCACCTGGCCGAAGTGCTGCGGCGCGAGCGCGGCCTGCGGCCCCTGGCGCCCGCCGAGACTATCCGGCCCGAAAAGCTGTACCACTGGTTTGTGGCGGTACGGGAACAGCGCGGCGGGCGGGGCCTCCCGGCGGACCAGTCGGCCCTGGAACTCATACGGGCGCTGCGGCGGGGCGAGGTCATCGCGGTGGCGGCCGACCTGGACACGACGCGCCAGGGCGAGGCGACCCCGTTCTTCGACGCGCCGGCTCAATTGCCCCAGGGCATGGCGCGCCTGGCCCTGATGACCGGGGCGGCGGTCGTACCGGTGTTTGTCGTGCGTCGGCCCGATTGGACCTTTCACACCACGTTCGAGCCGCCCCTGGTCTTTGAGCGGACAGGCGACCGTGAGGCCGATCTGCGCCACGCCCTCCGACAACTGGCCCAGGTCATGGAACGCTGGATACGCGCCTACCCCACGCAGTGGACCCAGTTCAATCCCATCTGGCGGTGGGCGAATGTGACAGAATCGGCGGCTTCTGGTATCATTGACGCAAACGTCCATCCCCCACCGTGAGGAGCCGACCATGCGTATCGCCCTGGTCTCGCCGTATGATTTCCCCTATCCTGGCGGCGTGACCGAGCATATCAAGCACCTGGACCGCGAGTTGCGCCGGCTGGGCCACCAGGTGACCATCATCGCCCCCTCCACGTCGGCGCCCGACAGGCTGGACGACAACATCATCCGTATCAGCGACGACATCTTCTCGGTGCCCTGGAGTGGCTCCGTCGCCCGCCTCACCCTCTCGCCCCAGGTCTACCAGCGCGTCAAGCATGTCCTCACCGAAGGTCGCTTTGACATCGTGCATATCCACGAGCCGACAGTTCCGCTGCTGCCCCTGGCCGTCTTGCGCCACTCGCGCGCCATCAACATCGGTACCTTCCACGCCTACCGCGAGACGGTCCACCTCGGCTATGAGTACGGCAAGGGCCTGCTCGACCCATTCCTGGACCGGCTGGATGGACGCATCGCCGTGTCCCAGGCGGCGCGGGACTACATCGCCCAGTACTTCCCCGGCGACTACACGGTCATTCCCAACGGGGTGGATGTTGAACGCTTCGGCGGGCCGGGCGTCACGCCCATTGAGACGCTCCAGGATGGCAAGCTCAACATCCTGTTTGTGGGCCGGCTCGAACAGCGCAAGGGCTTTCGCTACCTGCTGCGCGCCTTCCACTACATCAAGGCCGCCGTCCCCGAAGCGCGGCTCGTGGTCGTGGGCGCGTTCACCAAAGACGACCGCGCGCCGTTTCTGCGCTACTGCCGCACCCATGGGCTGCGGGACGTCAAGTTTGTGGGCTTCGCCCCGGCCGACCAGTTGCCGCGCTACTACCGCTCGGCCCATGTCTTCGTCTCGCCCGCCACGGGCTATGAGAGCTTCGGTATTGTCCTGCTCGAAGCGATGGCGGCGGGCGCGCCGGTGGTGGCGTCGAACATCACGGGCTATCGGTCGGTGATCACGCCAGGCCGCGACGGGGTGCTGGTGCCGCCGGAAGACCCGCAGGCGCTGGGCGAGACCGTGGTGGACCTACTGCGCGACCCGGCGCAGCGCGAACGCCTGAGCGCGGCGGGCCACGCGACCGCGCAACGCTACGCCTGGCCCGTCGTCACCCGGCGCATCGTGGACTATTACCAGACCCACCTGAACACGCCGGGCATCCAGGAGCCGGCGCGGCACGACCGCTCGCTGCGCGAGCTGGCGAACCGTGTCGCCGGCTGGTTCGACCCGAGGTGACAAGGGAGAACGCATGCTAACCGACAAGGCGCGCCGCTGGTCGGCGGGTATCCTCAC
>CAZFUK010000722.1:0-2070 GCA_964522005.1 uncultured Anaerolineales bacterium
GCCCCCGGGGGGGCCGGCGCCGCCCGGGTGGGGGCGGGGGCGGCGTGGGGCCCTGGGCCGGGGGTGGGGGGGGCCCCGGTCGGCGTGGCCTTGGGCGTGTTCGTCGCCGGCGCGGGCGTCGGGGTCGGGCCGTTGGGCGCGGGCGGGGTGGGGGAGGCGTGACCGGTCGCCGTGGGCGGCGCGGGCACGGTTGGCGTCAGCGTGGCGCCCCAGGGCTTGGCGAACGCGACGTAGTTCCCCCGCTCGGCGCAGATCGGGATGTACGGGTCGGGCATCTCCGGTTTCCAGAAGCGGCGCGGCGCCACCTCGACCCCCACGCAGTAGTAGTGCTCGCCGGTCGCGCGGTCAAGCAGCTCGACGACACACTCGTGGCGCAGCCAACGGCCCCCCAAGCTGAGGTTATCGCACCACGCCGGCCACTGGTGGCCGGGGTCGGGCGTGGCGGTAGCCGGGCCGGCCAGGGGGCGGGCGGCGGGGCGGGTGGACGTGGTGGGCGGTGAGGTCGCGGGCGGCCGGGTGGCGGTGGCGGCCAGGCGGGGTGGCAGGGTTGTGGCAGCCGGTCGGCGGACCGTGGCCAGGGCCGGTGGAGCGGCTGTGGGGCGGGGCCGCGTGGCGATGGGCCAGGTGGGGACCCGCAGGCGGCCTTGCCAGCCGGCGGTGGGGGTCAGGGTTGGGGTGGCCTCGGGCGCCAGGACCGGCTGCTCCATGGCGAACGTCGAGGCGAACAAGCTCAGCGCGAACCAGGTCACGAGCGCGACGGACAGGGCACGGGCGTAGGCAGGGATGTGAGACATGGACGCAGCTCCTGGTAGCGTATGTCCCTATCCCCCGATAGGCGCATACACGCCAAGGCCGCGCGATACCGTGACGGCGGTATCATCGCCAGGTTGTGGTCTCCCACGGGCAAAGACAGGCCTGACCAAAGGCCAGGCGTCAGCCAGTGGAGGCGGAGCTGAGCTTGAGCTTAGTCGCTGGGAGGCAACAGGGCGGGTCGTGGCACGCCCGCCTGCTTGTATTACCCTTAACAACGTGAAGGCCCTATGAAGGTTACGGCCTGACGCGGGTCGAAGTGGACCTACTTAAATGTAATAGTGTAATAGCGATGGGGCTAGACAAAGCGGCTGAATTGGCTATAGTTCGGCGCGAGGAAAAGCCCAAGGAGGATGAACACAAGGAAGAGCACATGGGTATACACTCGACATCGCTCTTGGCTCAGGCGCTGCTGCCGGCCCTGGCCGCCGTCGGCCTGGACGACGCGCCGCGCTTCCAGGTGGCGCGGGTGGCCGACCTGGTGGACCGCCCGTCGCCCGAGCTGAACGTGGACACGCCGGGCCTGCTGCTCGGTCTGGAGGCGGAGGGGCTGGCCGCCCTGGGGCAGGTGCTGCTGAATGCGTACCCGCCGGACCACCGCGTCGGTGTGGTGCGCGTCGCCGACGGCCGCGGCGAGCGGGTCTGGGAGGGCGCGCTGGGCCAACTGGCCGCCGACGGCCCGCCCCTGGAGGAGGAGGCCGTGTTTGCCCTGTTCGTGCCCCCCCTGCCCCACCCCGGCGCGGTCACGGCCCTGGAGGGCGTCATGGCGACCCTGCTCAGCCCGAACGGCTGCCCCTGGGACCGCGAGCAGACGCACCTGTCGCTGCGAACCTATCTGCTGGAGGAGACCTACGAGGTCCTGGACGCGCTGGACCAGGGCGACACCGCCAAGCTGAGCGAGGAACTGGGCGACCTGCTGCTCCAGATTGTCTTCCACGCCCAGATCGCCGTGCGCGACGGCGAGTTCCGCCTAACCGAGGTGGTCAACCACATTGTGAGCAAGCTGATTCGGCGGCACCCGCACGTCTTTGGCGAGGTCACCGTCCGCGACGCCGACGAGGTGACGCGCAACTGGGAGCGGCTCAAAGCGCAGGAGCGCGCCCGCGCGGGCCAGGCGGCGGTCAACCCCTTCGCGGGCATCTCCCTCGCCCTGCCCGCCCTGTCGCGCGCCCAGGAGTTGCAGCGGCGCGGCGAGCGCCACGGCTTCAAGTGGCCGAGCCGCGCCGCCGCGGGGGCCACGTGCGAGGAGGAGATGGCGGA
>CAZFUK010000722.1:2080-2921 GCA_964522005.1 uncultured Anaerolineales bacterium
CCCCCCCCCGCCGCCCCCCCCGGCGGCGCGGGGGGCGCGGCCCCCCCCCCGGCTCGGGGGGCCGCCCCCCCCCCGCCGCGTGGGCCAAGTTCGAGGAGGAGATGGCGGAGTGGCGGGCCGCGGCGACGCCGGCCGAGGCGCACTGGGAGTTTGGGGATGTGCTGGCGACGCTGGTGAACGTGGCGCGCTGGGATGGCATTGACGCCGAGAGCGCGTTGCGCGAGGCGAACACGCGCTTCACCCACCGGCTGACCCGCGTGCTGGCCGAGTGCGAGGCGGAGGGGGTGGCGCTGGCGGACCTGCCCATCGAGGCGGCGCTGGCGCGGTGGCGGAGGACAGCATCAAACGTCAGGCGTGATGCGTGATGCGTGGTGCGTGGTGCGTGATGCGTAATTTCGTAGCCCCTCGCCCCTGGCCGCTACGCGTAAGGTTTGGCGGGCGGGCGCGTCCTACGGGTACACGGGGATGAAATGGTTTCGACCGGGAGGGAAGACCGGGGGCTGCAAGCCGAGGCGCCTGAACCTCGTAAAAAGTGGGCAAAAAAACAACAGCCAATCAACCTTTGGCTCTCGCCGCCTAAGAGCGGTGACGCTGTCCTGACCCCCCTCTGACGGGTCAGATCGCAGCGACGACTAGTCGGAGTGCCGTCTCCCCTACGGCGATACGGGAGGCGAAAGACCATCGCCTGGTGTTAGAGCTGGCTTCGTCGGCTAAGATAGCCTAACACGACAACCTGAGAGCTGACTAAGCTTGTAGACGCTCACGGGGTAACTTTCGGGACGCGGGTTCAATTCCCGCCATCTCCACAGCACGGGGATGAGGGGTTAGGGACGCGGGACTA
>CAZFUK010000723.1:0-2918 GCA_964522005.1 uncultured Anaerolineales bacterium
CATGATGGCCGTGGTAGGCCTCAGCCTGCCCGAGATCATCATCCTGCGTCGTGTGCTGAAGCTGCCCTTGATCGCCGTCTTCGTCCTTACCGTCACCGTTGCTATCATCCTCACGGGATACCTGTTCAACTGGGCGCTGTAGAGAGGCTACCATGCTCTATCTCACTTTGACGCTGATCCTGTTTGGGCTGTCCTTCCTGGCGGGTATGATGGGCCTCGGCGTGGCCTTCATCGCGACGCCCGTGCTGGGTGTGTTCGGCTTTGATCTCAAGACGGTGATCATGCCGTGGTCACTGGGGCTCAACGGGCTGACTGCTATCGCGGGCGCTGTGACCTACGCACGGGCGGGTATGGTGGACTGGCGCACGGCTATCCCTCTGCTCATTATTACCACCATCGTAGCGCCGATTGGTGTCTGGCTCCTGCAGTTCTTCTCGACGACCACGCTGTGGTGGCTATATGTGGCAGTCCTGGTCTTCCTCGCCTTCCGCATGGCCTTCCCGCCCAAACAAGACGACAGCGCTGCTTTGCACATTACCGACAAGACCCGCGCCAAGGCAGGCGCAGCGAGCGCGGGCATCGGTGTTTTTGCCGGGCTGCTGGGTGTCGGGCCAGGTTTTCTGCTGATGCCGACGCTCGTCCTCGTGGGCTTCACGGCCCGAATTGCCGCGGCCACTAATTCTGTCATCGTCACCCTGCCCTCCTTCTCGGCCTTTGTCACACATCTTCCGACGGCGCAGTTCGACTGGTCCATGATCATCATCACCAGTATTGCTGCGGTAATCGGCGCGCAGATGGGGGCGCGATTTATGGCGAAGCGGGTCAAGAGCCTGACCCTCAGCCGCGTGTTCGCTGCGGCGCTGATGCTGCTGACCATCCAGCGCATCTACCTGCTATTACAGGTGTGAAAGATGCGTATCCAGGTTGTCGGGATGGAGTGTGAACCCTGCCGGCGGACCTACACTGAGGCGTGTGCGGTTGTCGCCCGGCTAGGCATAGCAGCCGAGATTGAGCGCATCGATGACCCAGCCGCTCTAGTCCGCCTACGCCTTCTGACCATTCCAGCAGTGTTGATCGACGGGCAGCTGGTTCTGTCGGGTTATCGCGGCCAGAAGGCCATCGAACAGGCCATCCGACGCTGCATGACCACTCCTGCGAACATGACCTAGCAGTAGGAGGACCTGTGGCCTCCATCGACGTAGGCGCTCATCTCGTCACGAAAGTCCGAGGATGCAATGCCATTCCAGTCAGCACCCCCTTACGCGGGCCCGCCTCAAGAGGAGGCATCAAGGCTGGTCTGTCACGAGTACTTTGCCCTGGCGCGTCCAATGCTCCACGACGGGACACCTATCGACCTGATTGCCGTTCTGCAACCACCCATGCCGGTGTCACGCGAGTGACGCCCTATCGAGGAACGCTACCACCATGCATACTACGTCCATCGAGCGCTATCACTACTTGCAGGCTCACATCGGCAGGCTAGCCACTGATCTACCCGGACCGATGAGCGGCTTCGCCCGCCTCCATAAGAAGGCCATGGAGGGCGGCGACCTCTCAGCTCAGACCAAGGAGATGATGGCCTTGGCGATCAGTATCGTCGTCGGCTGTGATGATTGCATCACTTATCACACCCACGATGCCATCGCGGCTGGCGCCACGCGGGCCGAGTTGCTCGAGACCATTGGTGTTGCCCTGCTCATGGGCGGCGGCCCGGCCTCGATGCACGCAACCCACGCGATGGACACCATCGAGCAGTTGTTGCCCGCGGCTGCGGAAGCTGCGGGTTAGGAGGATCCATGATCGCCAGTTCAGCCGTGGACGATCCACCTGTCGCTCCTCCCGATCGAGACACGGTGTTGCCGTCGGAAGTCGCGTCTCACTCACCTACCTATCGTCTTGTCGACCTGGCGTATGATAAGGCGCAGGGCATCCTGGCGAGCGAATGCAGTCCCATCGGCCTAATGGCCTCACCTGAGGGCTATCCTCACGTGTGGGCGCGCGATAGTGTGATTACTGCCTTAGGCGCGGCACTCCTGCCGGACCACATCGGCTGCCTGGCGCGCTCCCTTCAGACACTGGCCGGGCAGCAGTCCGAGTTGGGGGCTATTCCCAATAACGTGAGCGTTGCAACGGGGCGTCTGGACCACACCAACGCTGGGTCTATCGACTCGAATCTGTGGTACATCCTCGGCCACGCCTACGCGTATGCGCTCGCGCAGGATCTGAGCTTCCTCGAGTCTCATTGGCTGTCGCTGGAGCGTGCGCTACTGTGGCTACGCTATCAGGACTCTAACGGCTGCGGGCTACTGGAGGTTCATGAGGCGGCTGACTGGGCCGATCTTCTGGCCAATCGCTTCAATGTCCTCTACGACAACGTCCTATGGTATGCGGCGCTGCGGGCCATGTCGGTCATGGCGGGCGCGCTGAATGTCGATGGAACGCGCTACGCGCAGATGGCCGACGACGTGCGACACAAGATTCGCATCGTGCTCTGGGTTGGGTCCGAAAGCGCGGCAGAATGGGGTCCCAACTGCCCTGGTCATACGGAGTGGAAGCATACGCTCAGCCAAGTGGACCCAGTCCTCGTCAAGCGTCCCTTCTTCCTGCCCTATGTCGCCTTCCGCGACTACGGCGACTATTGCGACGTGTTGGGGAACTTGTTGGCGATCCTGTTCGATGTGGCCAATCCCGCGCAAGTCAAGCGGATCTTGGACTATCTGTATCAGGTCGGCATCGACGACCCCTACCCGGTACGAGTGCTTCACGCTGTGATCCACCCCGGCAACAAAGACTGGCGCGAGTACTACCGCAATAACAACCTAAACCTACCCCATCAGTACCATAACGGCGGGATCTGGCCTTTTGTCGGCGGTTTCTACATCGCAGCGCTGGTGAAGGCCGGACGACAAGCCCACGCC
>CAZFUK010000724.1:0-2911 GCA_964522005.1 uncultured Anaerolineales bacterium
CGCGTCATACGAGCGATGACCGCCTCGGCCGCTTCCGACCCGCCTCCAATCGCGTCAATCATGCGGCGCACGGTCCAGACGCGCTGGAGGGTTTGGGAATCCAGGAGCAGCTCTTCGCGGCGGGTGCCGGAGCGTTCGATGTCGATGGCGGGGAAGATGCGGCGCTCGGCCAGCTTGCGGTTGAGAAGCAGCTCCATATTCCCGGTGCCCTTGAACTCTTCGTAGATAGCGTCGTCCATTCGGCTGTTCGTCTCCACCAGGCAGGTCGCCAGGATGGTCAAACTGCCGCCCTCCTCCAGGTTACGCGCCGCGCCGAAGAAGTGCTTGGGCGGGTACAGGGCCGCGGGGTCCAGACCGCCCGAAAGTGTACGCCCACTCGGCGGAACTGTCAAGTTATACGCACGCGCCAGGCGGGTGATACTATCGAGCAGGATGACGACGTCCTTGCCGGCCTCGGTGAGCCGCTTGGCGCGCGCCAGCGCCATCTCGGCCACGCGCACGTGGTCCGTCACCGGGTCGTCGAAGGTCGAGCTGTAGACCTCAGCTTCGACCGAGCGGTCCATGTCGGTGACCTCTTCAGGGCGCTCGCCAATGAGGACGACCATGAGGTGGACGTCCTGGTAGTTCTCGGTCAGGCCGTTGGCGATGTGCTTGAGGACGGTCGTCTTGCCCGCTTTGGGCGGCGAGACAATGAGGCCGCGCTGCCCGCGCCCAATCGGCGCGAGGATGTCCATGAGCCGGTTGGCGAGGATGCGCGGGCCGGTCTCGATCTTCAACTGCTCGTTGGGGAAGATCGGGGTGAGTTTGTCGAAGTCGGGGCGCTGCTTGGCGATGTCGGGGTCGGTCGCGTTGACCGACTCGACGCGCAGCAGGCCGTAATACTTCTCGGTGTCTTTGGGGGGGCGAATCTGGCCGATGACCATGTCGCCGGTGCGCAGGCCGAAGCGTCGAATCTGTGACTGCGACACGTAGACGTCATCCGGACCGGGCAACAGGTTGTCCGAGCGCAGGAAGCCGATGCCGTCCTGGATGATTTCCAGGATGCCGCCCCCATAGATATAGCCCTGCTCCTCCGACGCCTGACGCATCAGGCGGAGAATCAGGTCATTCTTCTTGAGGCGGTTGAAGCCCGGCACGTCACGCTGACGGGCAATTTCTTGCAGTTCGCCGACACTCTTGATTTCAAGCTGTGCGATGTCCACGACTCGAGGCTATTCCTTTGTGAGTCGACTCGATATGAAGCGCCCGAAGGGGCAAGCTGTGGGGCGACAGGCTTAGGGGATTCACGGGGTATTCTCGTGTCGCGTGGCGGTGACGCCACCTGGCGAAGACCCAACCCTCTCTTTGTTATCGAGTTCGCTCCCAGAGTGGGGGCCGGCTGCCCGGGCATGACAGACCACGACTATCATGCCGCCCCGTTGTGTACAGGCGAGCGGCCCTATGGGGTTGTCAGATCGGGGCGAGTGTGCTAACCGTGTGGGGGATTACACCTTGACCAGCGCTATATCTCGCGCGCTGCCCTCTATTATAGCAAGCAGGCGAGATTTTGTCAACTGGCAAAGACGCAAAAAGGCTTAAAGATTGGTAAGACGGAAGACTAAAGACTAATGATTGAAGATTGAAGATTGAAGATTGAAGATTAGGAATGATAGCTCATCTTCCCTCAATCTTCCATCTTCAATCCGCCGTCTTCAGTCTTCAATCTTTAGTCTCCAGTCTTCAGTCTTCAGTCTTTAATCTTCAACTCAGTCGAACGGCAACTGGCTGATCTTCATCAGTTTGTCCCAGCGGTGGCGCGAGTCGATGAAGCGGACGGTGCCGGAGCGGGCGCGCATGACCAGGGAGCGGGTGGACGCGCCCCCGGAGTAGTAGTGGACGCCCTTGAGCAACTCGCCGTCGGTGATACCGGTCGCCGCGAAGAAGACGTCCTCGCCCTTGACCAGGTCGTCGGTGCGCAGGACGGCGTTCAGGTCGTAGCCCATGTCACGCGCCTTCTGGGCCTCCTCCTCGTTGCGCGGCCAGAGCTTGCCCTGGATTTCGCCGCCCAGGCACTTGAGCGCGCACGCCGTAATCACGCCCTCCGGCGTGCCGCCCACACCCATTAGCACATCCACGCCCGTCCCGGCGATGGCGGTCATAATCGAGCCGGCCACGTCGCCATCGGTAATCAGGCGGATGCGCGCCCCGGCGTGGCGCACCTCCCGAATCAGCTTCTCGTGGCGTGGGCGGTCGAGGATGACGACCGTCAGGTCGTCCACCTGCTCGCCCTTGGAGCGGGCGATGTTGCGCAGGTTGACGGCCACCGGCGCTTCGATGTCAATCGCTCCTCGGCCGTCGGGGCCAACGGCGATTTTGTCCATGTAGACGCACGGGCCAGGGTTGAACATGGCGCCGCGTTCGGCGAGCGCGACGACGGAGATGGCGTTGGAGCGGCCCAGGGACAGCAGCCGCGTGCCGTCAATGGGGTCCACGGCGATGTCCACGCGGGGCGGTTCGCCGTTGCCGATGAGTTCGCCGTTGTAGAGCATGGGCGCTTCGTCCTTCTCGCCCTCGCCAATGACGACGATGCCGTCCATCTCAATACTGCCGAGAATCAGGCGCATGGCGTCCACCGCCGCCTGGTCCGATTTGTTTTTGTCGCCCCGGCCCATCCAGCGCCCGGCGGCCATGGCGGCCGCCTCGGTGACGCGCACCAGTTCCATGGCTAAGTTGCGTTCGGGTCTATTGGGCATGAGAGTCCCTCCTCATTGAGAGAATAGGCTTGGTTGGTTAATGGGTGGTTGGGTTGGGAAGTATGAGGTTTGTGGCTGAGTATAGCCCAACAGGGCCAGGCTGTCCAGTAGTGGCACATAGCGACAGGGTTCTTTCAAAGTCAGGGACGGGTGATGCCGAGTAAGGCGAAGGCTTTGGC
>CAZFUK010000725.1:0-2903 GCA_964522005.1 uncultured Anaerolineales bacterium
TAGACTCCTCCTCACGGTCGTCTACTCAGTCAACGTCACCGGGAGGCTTAATGTTCCGCCCGTCTCACCGCAAAGGGCGCGGAGGGCGCGGGGCTTGTCCAGGTGTTCGGTTTGTCACCCTGAGCGAAGCGACCTGTGCCCCGCCTGCCCTCCGCATGGAGGGTAATCGGGGTAAGCATCTCACGTTCCAATGTGAGACCCTTCGCTTCGCTCAGGGTGACAGTCGAAACCATGCTTGTAACAGAGGCAGTTGACGTCTACCAAGGCCACCGCCTGGCGATACGATGCATCACACCTCACGCTTCACCCTCTACGCTTCACCCTCTACGCTTCACGCCTTACGCCTCACGCCCCATACTTCTTCATGCGCATGGCGTGGGCCAGGGCCAGGGGCAGGATGTGGCGGGCGGGGATGTGGCCCAGGCCGCCCTGGGCGCAGGGCCGCTCGCCAAAGCGGGCGATGCCGTCGGGGCGGCAGGTCTTGGCCCACAGCAGCAGCGGCACCGGGTGCCAGGAGTGCTGGCGCAGGGCGGCGGGCGTCGAGTGGTCGCCCGTGACCACCAGCACGTCAGGGTTGAGGGCCAGCAGGTCGGGCAGGCGGCTGTCCACCTCCTCGATGACCTTGCACTTGGCCTCGAAGTTCCCATCCTCGCCCCGGCTGTCGGTGTACTTGACGTGGATAAAGAAGAAGTCGTAGTCGGCCCAGCGCGCCCGCGCCATCGCCAGCTCGTCGTCCAGGTTCTTGGGGAAGGGCTTGAGCACATCCATGCCCACCAGGCTGGCGACGCCGCGATACATGGGGTAGACGGCGATGGCCGCCGCCCGCAGCTTGAACACGTCGGCGTACTTGGGCAGGCTAGGGTCCACCGACGGCCCGCGCAACGTGACCATGTTGGCCGGGGGATGGTCGCGCAGAATCTCGCGCGCCTGGTCTACCCAGTCGTTGAGCAGGCGGACGGTGCGCACGCTGGCCGGAGCCAGGGCGGTGACGGGCAGGGGGGGCACGCCGACGGCCTGCGGGTCGGTCTCAGTGACCTGGTCGGACAGGCCCTCGCCGCGCAGCCGCAGGCAAAAGCGGTAGTCCTGGACGGCCTCCACCGTCGTCTCGACGTCGGGCAGCTTGATTTGCTTGAGCAGTTGGACGCGCTTGACGCCTTCCTCGGTGGGGATGCGCCCGGCGCGGCGGTCAATGATGTGGCCCTCGTCGTCCACGGTGCAGAAGTTGCCACGCAGGGCGAGGTCGTTGGGTCCAATCTCCATGCCAATGCCGACGGCTTCGAGGACGCCGCGCCCGACGTCGTACTTGATGGGGTCGTAGCCGAACAGGCCCAGGTGGCCGGGGCCGCTGCCGGGGGCGATGCCCGGCCCCACGGGGTGGCTCAGGCCGAGGCTCGATTGCTTAGCCAGCGTGTCCAGGTTGGGCGTGTTGGCCGCCTCGAGTTCGGTGGGGCCACCCGGCTCCACGGGCAGGCCGCCCAGGCCATCCATAATCAGCATGACGATCTTGGTCGTGGCGGTGGTGGTTAACTCTCGATACAGGTCAAAATCATCGGCCATGAGGAACCTCCAGGTGGAAGTGGCTTAGACGGAACGGGGGCGGTAGGCGCCGCGCCGCGTGGAGGAGCCGCGCAGCGCCCAGGCCGCGAAGGCGGCAATGAGCAGGGCCAGCCCGATGGTCGAGCCGACGATGAGTAGGGCGGCGTCGTACCAGAAGGGCAGGGGGAAGAGTTGAATCAGCGTGTCCTCGTAGCTGAAGATCCAGGTGTCGCCCTCAAAGAACAGGCCGTGGAACAGCGTAAAGAACTGGTCGAAGCTGACGGCGGCGAATACGCCCAGCAGGGCCAGCAGGACGACGGTGAACAGGCTGCCCAGTTGCAGGGCGCGCGCCGCCCGCCGCCCGCGCAGGACGAGCAGGGCCGCCAGGAGCAGCAGGCTGACAACCGGATAGAAGGTGAAGATGTTGCGGATGACGACGCGCACGTCAATCATGTGCTTGACCTCGCGCTCGTTCCAGGCGGGCGCGCCCCGCACCCGCAGGGCGCGGAAGTCGGCCTCGGACGCCGCGCCGGTTACGAAGTCGAGCGAGGTGAGGGCGTTGATCAGCCGCTCGCGGTCGTCCATGCGCGTGGCGGGCGGGAAGCCGGGCCGGCCATACTCCCAGCGCACATAGGCCTGGGTCATGACGACGCGGGCGCTGCTCAGCAGCAGGAAGAAGGGCAACAGGACGATGACAAGGATTCGGGCCAGGGTGGTCATGGGCTGCCTCAGTTTCCGGTTAGGACATAGCGCAGGATAATCTGGTCGGTGAGCAGTTCGACGGGGGCCTGGTCGTCGGTGAGGACCTCGCCCTCGCCCTGCCAGACGCTGACCCGGTCGGCCAGCGTGTCGAGAATCTGGCGCAGCGTCGGCTGGCCCACCGCCTGGGCGTGGGCGCGGAAGTCGTCCAGGCGCGAGGGCTGCCGCGTCGCCACCAGCAGGCTATTATAGCTGCCTTCGGGCGAGACGGCGTAGACACTGGGAAAGACGGCGCGCAGCGTGGCGCCCAGCGTGTCCAGCAGCCGCAGGTCGCTTGGACTGTGGCCGACGTTGATGACCAGCACGCCATTGTCGGTCAGGTGGTCCCGCGCCGCCTGGAAGAACTCGGTCGTCGTCAGGTGAAACGGGATGTAGGGCTGGCGGTAGGCGTCCACGGCGAGTACGTCGTAGCGCCCCCGGTCCGTCTGAAGCCAGGTGCGGCCATCGGCGACGACGGGGCGCAGGTTGGGCAGCCCCATGCCAAAATAGCGTTGGCCGACCTCGACCAGCAGCGGGTCAATCTCGACGCCGACAATGCTTAGCGGGCCGTAGATGGCGGTGTACTGCCGCGCGACCGTCCCACCGGCCAGACCGATGATGAGGACGGA
>CAZFUK010000726.1:0-2901 GCA_964522005.1 uncultured Anaerolineales bacterium
CACGAAGCCGGTGTCGCGCTGCTGTGGCGGCAGGTGGGTCACGTCGCGGCCCTGGAGCAGGATGCGCCCGCCATCGGGCTGGGTCAGCCCGGCAATCAGGCGCAGAATGGTGCTCTTGCCGCTGCCGCTCGCCCCCAGCAGTACAAAGAACTCGCCGTCGGCCACTTCCAGCGACACGCGGTCCACAATGGTCTGCGCGCCGAAGCGCTTGATGAGCCGGTCCAGGATGATGGACATCACAGCCTCCCCTCAGGCCGGCGGCCGGTGTAGCGCAGCAGGAAGAAGAAAATCACAAACGACAGCAGCGCCAGGACGGCGGCGACGGCGTTCGCGGCGGCGATGTTGCCGGCCTCGAACTGGGCGAAGATGTACAGGGGCGCGGTCTGGGTCCGCAGGCGTAGGTTGCCGGACACCAGCACCGTCGCGCCGAACTCGCCCAGCGAGTGGGCGAAGGTGAGCAGCGCGCCGGTGAACAGACCGCCGCGCAGGGCGGGCAGCAGGATGTGGCGGAAGGTCTGCCAGCGGTTGGCGCCGATGGTGTAGGCCGCCTCCTCGTAGGTCGTCTCTAGCTCGTCCAGCAGCGGCTTGATCGTCCCTAGCATGTAGGGGAAGGTGACGAACAGGTGGGCCAGCAGCACGCCGAAGGGCGTAAACATGGGCTGGAGGCCCGTCGGTTCCAGCAGGCGGCCCAGCAGGCCGACCGGCCCCCACAGGAGCAGCAGCGAGGTGCCGACCACGACGGTCGGAATAGCGACGGGCAGGTTGACCACAATGCCGAGCGGGCGTTCGCCGGGGAAGCGGTACTTGCTGAGGACATAGGCGGCGAAGGTGCCGAGCACGGCATTGACGATGGCCGTGGCGAAGGCGATGAGCAGGCTGAAGCGCAGGGCAAACTGGGCATCCTCGGCGTTCAGCGCGGCGAGGAAAGCGGTCACCCCGCCACGAAAGGCAAACACAAACACGGCCGCCAGTGGTAGGAGCAGCAGCGGCAGCAGCACCAGCACGAGCATGCCCACCGGCACGAGCGCGGCCGGCCGGCGGCGCGGCGCGGCGGTGGGGGTATCGAGGGTTGTCGTTGTCATCGTCCCAACTCCTTGAGAACCCTGTTCTTCCACACGGCATCCACAATCTCGCGTTTCGCCTTGGCCCAGCCGCCCAGGTCATCAATGCGGAAGGGGTCGGCGATGACGCCAAAGGCGGGGTTGCCGCCGTTCAGCCTTTCGTCTACGCTCCGAAAGCCGCCCTCGACAAACAGGCGCTGCGCCGGCTCGCTCCACAGGAAGGCGACGAAGGCATCTACCAGGTCGCGGTCGCGGGCCGGAATGTTGCGCTCGACGACGACCAGCGTGTGCTCGCTCAGGACGGTACTGCGGGGGTAGACGACGTCGGCGCGGAGCTTGCCGCGCGCCTGGTCATACAGCGCCTCCTGTTCGTAGGTAATCAGGGCATCGCCGAAGCCGTTGTCGAACTGGGTGCGCGCCGCGCGGGCCGACGACGCCTGGGCCACGACGTTGCGCCAGACCCCCAGCAGCAGGTCATAGCCTGCGCTTGGGTTGCCCGGCTGCGCCCGCATCCCGGCCCCATACTCGGCGACGATGGCCCAGTTCGCGCCGCCCGAGGTCAGCGGGTCGGGGTGAACCACCTTTACGCCGGGGCGAGCCAGGTCGGTGAAGTCTCGAATCCCCTTGGGGTTGCCGGGGCGGACCAGGATGACAAAGGGCGTGCGGTTGACGATACCGCCCTGGGGCAAGCGCCGCCAACTCTGGGCGGCCACCACGCCATTGTCGCTGAGGCGCTGGGCATCCAGTTCCAGCGACAGCAGGGCCAACTCGGCGGGGACGCCCATGATCACCTGGTTGGTGACGGTGCCCGACCCCCCGAACGAGCTGATAAACTCGACGCGCTCGCCGGTGCGGGCCTGCCACTCCTGCTGAAAGGCGGGGAAGACCGACTGGTTCATCACTTCGCCCAGGATGCTGAAGCCGTAGAAGACGATGGTGCGCGGCGGCGCGGCGCTGGCGGGGAGGGGGAGCCAGGGCCAGACCGCGTACAGGCCGAGGCAGGTCAAGACGAGGGCGGGGAGGAGCGCCTGTAACCGACGGACGAGGAGGGGACGCTGGACGAACATAGACGCTCCTTCGCTCAGAGTCGGGGTACAAAAACGCCCACGAGGACTCCACAATTCGCCTGGGCGCCGGCGGCGGCGCTACATTGCGTTGTGGACCCGTGGACGTTGGTTGCAGACGGAGGGGTCGAACTGGGGGGAAGTATAGGCAAGCGGGCGTGAAACGCCAATTTTGCCCTGGCCCGCCTCGATGCCCCACCGCGGGTGGATGCACCATTGACGGCTGCCGGCTGACCGCTGACGGCTGTCTAGGTGAGAGCCACGCGTGGTCAACGGATTTGGGGAGCGGATGGAACGGTTTTGGTCACGGCCCACGTCCGTCATCCGTTCAATCCGTGCCTAATATCCGTTGACCGCCTGCCGCCTGCCGCCTGCCGCCCCCGCCTGCCGCCTACCGCCTCCTGCCTGCCGCCTTCCGCCTACCGCTCGTCGGCGGGGGGAGGGAGGCGAGGAAGCGGCGACAGTTTTGCGTGGTAGGGTGGTCGGGGCCGAGGGTCTGTTCGTAGATGGCGAGGGCGCGCTGGAAGTGGGCGCGGGCGGCGGGGATGTCGCCGTCGTCGCGGGCAAGGACGCCGAGCCACCACAGGGATTGGGCGGTGTCGGGGTGGTCGGGGCCGAGGACTTGCTCGCGGATGGCGAGGGCGCGCTCGAACATGGAGCGGGCGGCGGCGAGGTCGCCCTGGGCGCGGAGGACGTTGGCGAGGTTGTTGAGGGAGGTGGCGATAGAGGGGTCGTCGGGGTCGAGGGTCTTCTCCTTGATGGCGAGGGCGCGCTCG
>CAZFUK010000727.1:0-2899 GCA_964522005.1 uncultured Anaerolineales bacterium
GCGCCAGCGTCATCAGGAGGCCCGGCGTGCAGAAGCCGCACTGGAGGCCGTGCGCCTCCCAGAAGGCGTGCTGGAGGGGGTGGAGGTGTTCGGGGTCGCCGGATAGCCCTTCGACCGTCGTCACCGTGTGGCCGTCAGCCTGGACGGCGAACATCAGACAGGAGCGGACCGGCTCGCCATCCAGCAGTACCGTACATGCGCCGCACACGCCGTGCTCGCAGCCGACGTGGGTGCCGGTCAGGAGTAGCTCGTGGCGGATGAAGTCGCTCAGCAGCAGCCGCGCCTCAACCTGGCGGGTGTATGCTTGGCCGTTGACGGTGACTGTGACCATATGTGTCATTGGCGTGTCCATTTCCAGATGTCCTGCCCCGTTGCCCTGTATTGAGAGTTCTGCCAGGCTGGGGCCTTCAGGCCCCAGTCCCCATCCCACAACCGGTTCTCTCTAGCACACGATGGCCTGAAGGCCATCGCTTACCCGAACCATCTTTTCTGCGCCTGTCCTGGGCTAAAACAGCAGACTGGCAGGGGCCAATGCTGTTACCCCCAGATTCCCCGCATCTCCCACCGAGTGAGGCTGTCCAACCGCGCCAGGCCGCCCTCGGCAAATAGGGCTACGACCAGGCTGTCGGGGTGGGTAGGGTAGACACGGCTGGTGATGCAGACGTCGTCGTTGGCGAAGACCTCGACAATGGAGCGGTCCACGAAGACACGCAGCCGCAGCGGTTCGCCCTGCGGCAGACGTAGCGGAGCGTGGCGGGCAGCGCGGCGGGTGGCGGGGTCCAGGCTGGCCTCACTCGTGTCGAGGGTCAACTGGCCGAGCGCCTGGTCATAGACGATACGGGTTTGTTCACTGCCGTCCGGTGCGGCACGCACCAGGAGGCCGACGCGCTCCGCCTCGCCCGGCCGCACCTCCGCCACCAGTTCCAGCGTGTCGCCCGCCGCGCCGTCCAGGACCCACGGCTTGCCGGACGAGAGGGTCAAACCCTCCCACGAGTGGACCGCGCCCCGCAGGCATTCCACTTCGGGCGCGGGCGCCTGGCCGAGCCGACCGTTAGGGCGCATGGTGAGCACGCGGGGCAGCGACATTGCCCCCGACCAGCCGGCCGCCTTCTGGACCTCGAAGGCCCGCTCCTCGCGCAGCCAGCCGAACATGATCCGTCGGCCCTGGTCGTCGGTGAACGACTGGGGCGCGTACCAACTGCGGCCATAGTCCATCAGGCCCGCGTAGGTCGGCGTCAGACGGTGGTCGGCATACTCACCGCTGAAGTAGACCGAGTGGTGGATCATCGGGAAGGCCGCGCCTGTGTCGCCGCGCAGGTGGTCGAACACGGAGACGACCAGCACATGGCGGTCGCCCAGGGCGAAGAAGTCGGGGCATTCCCACATGATGCCGGTGAACAGCGGGTCAAGCTGGTGCATGTCGCCCACATAGAGCGGGTGCAGGTAGTCCCAGGTCACCAGGTCGTCGGAGCGGTAGAGCAGTGCCGCGCCGCCCACCTGGCGTATGCCTGACCCCACCAGGTGATACCAGCCGTCGGCCTCACGCCACACGGCGTGGTCGCGGAAGGCGAAGATGTCCACATCGGTCGGCGGGGCGGGGATGACCGGGTTCCCGGCGTGGCGCTCCCACGTCACCATGCCGTCATAGCTGACGGCCACACACGGCCGCTGGCGCTTGCGGCCCGTCTCATCCACCCGCACGCCGGTATAGATCATGGTTGGGACGCCATTGTGCACGACGATGCAGCCCGAAAAGCAGCCGTCCTGGTCGGCGGTGCCGGGCGCGGGCGCGAGGGCGATGGGCCAGTCCTCCCAGTGGACCAGGTCACGGCTGACGGCATGACCCCAGTGCTTGGTGGCCGAGACCGTCGCGTGGGGGTTATGCTGGTAGAACAGGTGGTACAGCCCGCCGTACTGAATCAGGCCGTTGGGGTCGTTGAGCCAGTTGGCCGGGGCGGTAAAGTGGTAGGCGGGCCGATGCGGGTCGGCCGCCAGGCGAGCGCGGTCCCGCCGCGCCTGCTCGGTATATAATTGCGCAACCGGAGGAAACAGTAAACTCAACGCTTAGACCTCTTTCTCGGAAAGGTGCTTTACTGCGAAAGTCCCGATTGTCATGCTGAGCGAAGCGAAGCATCTCACCCTACTCAAGCAAATTGCTCGCTCTACAGCCCCGAAGTTTTCGGCTGTCACCCCAAACGAAGTGAAGGGTCTCTCTTAGCAAGGCGAGATGCTTCGCTTCGCTCAGCATGACAGTCGAAACAGTTGCCCGGGTTAGCCGATAGCCGCCAGGATACGGGCGACCGCCGCGTTCTCGGCCGCCTCATCCGCCACAGGAACGACCGTGACCATCACCTCGTCAATCCCGCCGTCCAGGATGGCCCGCAGCCGGGCCTCGACCCGCGCCGCCGAGCCGCTCACGATGAGTTCGTCCAGCAGCGGCTCCGGCATCGTTCCATCGCCCGGCACCGGGAAGCCGGCGTCGGCGAACATGGCGATGTAGAAGGGCAGGCGGGCGTAGAAGCCGAGGCGGGCGCGGCTGGCGGCGTGGACCTGGGCGCGGTCCTCGCTCAGCGCCACGGGCACGTGGGCCACCAGGCGCGGCGTCGGTCGGCCCGCCTGAGTAGCGCCCTCGCGCATGGCGGGCAGCGCGACGTTGACCAGGTAGGGCACGGGGGCAATCCAGCTCACCGCGCCGTCCGCGATCTCACCCGCCAGACGGAACGACGGCGCGCGCAAGGCCGAGACGATGATGGGGATGCGCGGCGGTTGGACGCCGTCGGGCAACTGGGCGTGGACGCGCACCGTCTCGCCCGCGACGTGCGCCGCGCCCTGCCAGAGCAGACCGCGCAGGGCGGCGACGTACTCGCGCAGGTGGGCCAGCGGCTTGCCATAGGTGAGA
>CAZFUK010000728.1:0-2894 GCA_964522005.1 uncultured Anaerolineales bacterium
CCCCCGGCCCCTCCCCTAGGAAGGGAGGGGGGACTTGGCTCTGATTGGCTCCCCCGCGCTTGGCAGGGAAGGCGGCTGGGGAAGGGGTTGAGGACGAGTACGGGTTTGAAAGAACTCTGGAATAGTCGGCTCGCGTGGGGGGGCGAACGGGAGTATACTACGGCATCTGGGACAGGCCTAGCACAAGGAGCACGACCTATGCAAGATGAAGCGCGCGACGTGACGGCGTCTGAGCACGTCCAGGCTCTCTTGAGCCAACTGACGCTGGCCGAGCAGGTGGCGCTGCTGGCCGGCGCGGACCACTGGCGAACGGTCCCCATTCCCCGCCTGAACATTCCCGCCCTGAAGGTCACCGATGGCCCGGCGGGCGCGCGGGGGGGCGGTCCGCTCATCGGCGGCAAGAAGACCGCCGCCTTTCCGGTGGGCATCGCGCTGGGCGCGACGTGGAACGTGGACCTGCTGCGGGAAGTCGGACGCTCGCTGGCGCGCGAAACGCAGGACAAAGGGGCGGGCGCGCTGCTCGGCCCGACCGTCAACCTGTTCCGCAGTACCCTTAATGGCCGCAACTTCGAAAGCTACGCCGAAGACCCGTACCTGGCCGCTCAACTGGCCGTGGCGTACATCCAGGGCCTCCAGGCAGAGGGCGTCGCGGCGACGGTCAAGCACTACGCCGGCAACGAATCCGAGTATCAGCGCGGCACCATCAACAGTGTCATCCCGGAGCGGGCGCTGCGTGAACTCTACTTGCGGCCCTTCGAAGCCGCTGTGAAGGAAGGGCAGACCTGGGCGGTCATGAGCGCGTACAACAAGCTCAACGGGACCTACTGTAGCGAGAACCGGCGGCTTCTCACCGACATCCTGCGCGAAGAGTGGGGCTTTGGCGGCCTGGTGATGAGCGACTGGGGCGGCACCCACTCGGCGGGCGAGAGCGTCCGCGCGGGCCTCGACCTGGAGATGCCGGGACCGGCCCGCGCTCGCGCGACCCTGCTGGCCGAGGCCGAAGCCGACGCCGAGACACGGGCGGCGGTGCGGGGCGCGGCCCTCAACGTGTTGCGGCTGCTGGAGCGGACGGGTACGTTAGAGCACCCGAGGGATGTGAACGATGCGGTGGAGCGTGACGAAGAGTACGCCGACACGCGCGCGCTCATCCGGCGCGCGGGTGTCGAGGGTATCGTCTTGCTCAGGAACGAAGGAGGGCTGCTCCCGCTGCCGGCCCAGGCGCGGGTGGCGGTGATTGGGCCGAACGCGGCGGTGGGGCAGGTGATGGGCGGCGGCAGCGCGCAGATGAACGCCCATCGTCGGGTGTCACCCCTCGAAGGCCTGCGCGACGCCCTGGGGGCGGCGAACGTCACCCATGCCGTGGGCTGCGACAACGACAAGCTGCTGCCGGTCTCGAACGCCGGCCTGCACATCGAGTACCGCGCCGCCGAGGGCGATGAGGTCCTGGCGCGTGAGGACCAGCCGGTGGGTGAAGTCATGTGGTTCGGGCTGCCGGCCGGCGTTCCCAAGGATTTCCGCGCCCGCCTGACCAGCACCCTCACGGTCGAGGAAGCGGGCGAGTACGACCTGAGCCTGGCGAGTTCCGGACTGAGTCGGCTCACGGTGGACGGTGAGGCGGTGATTGATAACTGGACCGACTTCCAGCCGGGGAACACCTACTTCGGTTTTGGCAGTGACGAGGTGCGCGCCCGGCGCTTCCTGGACGCGGGCGAACACACCGCCGTCATCGAGTTCGCGCCCCGCCTCGTGAAGACAGGCGTCGCGCCGATGAGGGCGCTGCGGTTTGGCTTCCGCCGACCGCTTCCCGCCAGCAGTCTGGCCGACGCCGTGCGCCTCGCCGCTGAGGCCGACTACGCCGTCGTGTGTGTCGGCACCAACGGCGACTGGGAAACTGAGGGCATAGACCGCTGGGGGCTGGCCTTGCCGGGGCAGCAGGACGAACTCGTCCGCCAGGTCGCGCGGGTCAACCCCAACACCGTCGTGCTCCTCCAGACCGGCGGGCCGGTGCTGATGCCCTGGCTGGACCAGGCGCCGGCGGTCCTGCAAGCCTGGTTCCCCGGCCAGGAGGCGGGCCACGCCATCGCCGATGTCCTGCTCGGCCACGCGGACCCCGGCGGCCGCCTGCCCCAGACCTTCCCGGCGCGGCTGGAGGACGACCCCGTCCATCCTGAACAGCCCGACCGGCAGTACCCAGGCGAGGACGGTCAGGTCGAGTACCACGAGGGGTTGTACATCGGCTACCGCCATGTGGACCGCGCGGGCCTGACGCCCCTGTTCCCGTTCGGCTTTGGGCTGTCGTACACCGCGTTCGAGTTGGGTGAGCCGACGCTGAGCGCGGCGAGCCTGGAGCCTGACGACGAGTTGAGGGTCACGCTGCCCGTGCGCAACACGGGGGAGCGGGCCGGGCAGACGGTGGTGCAACTCTACATCAGCGACCCCCAGGCCCGCCTGGAGCGCCCCCAAAAGGAACTCAAGGTGTTCGCCAAAGTTGCCCTCCCGCCGGGCGAGGCCCGCGATGTTACGCTCACGCTGGACATGCGCGCCCTGGCCTACTATGACGATAGCCGCGGGGCGTGGGTGGCCGACGCGGGCGACTTCGAGTTGCTGCTAGGGACCAATAGCGCCGACCTGCCGCGCCGCGCCACGGTGCACCTGACGGCCGAGTGGACCGAGCCGGTGAGCCGGTCAGTTAGGGACGCCTCGTGAGCCGTGAGGGCTAGCCTGCCGAACCCGCGCCGAGGCTCAGGGGGCGATTTCTCGTAATGGTCACACGCGACACGGCCGCCGCAAAGGAGGGTGGCCGTGTCGCATGTAAGGCTAGCTTTCCCGTCGCCGTTTCACTCCGACGACCAGGGGGTGGCGAAGCTGGGATAGAGCGTCAGGCCGCCGTCCAC
>CAZFUK010000729.1:0-2881 GCA_964522005.1 uncultured Anaerolineales bacterium
CCTGCTCGCGCGTCGTCCGCCCCTTCGCGCCGATGATAGACGCGCCGCCGTCGCTGGCCCACACGGTCGCGGCGCGGGTCAATCAGTTAATGGGCCGCCGCACGAGACGCCGTAAGTAATGTTTGAGGGTTGCGGAGTAGAAAGGACCGAGTCATGCCCCGTTGGTTGAGGTGGACCTGCCTGACGCTCGTGGCGAGCGGCCTGGCCCTGCTGTTGTTTGGCGCTGGTTATGTGGCCGGGTCCATCGCCCCCTTGCCCTGGCTGGGGCCAGGCTCGGCGCTGGCCCAGGCGGTACGCGGCACGCCGACCCCGACCGCCACGCCGCCGCCCACCGAGACCCTCGCGCCCACCGCCTCCCCGACGAGCACAGCCACCCGGACGCCCCAACCTACCCTGACCCCCTTCCCCACCCCCACCGAGCGCCCCACCGTTGCCCGAGGCCCCAGCCGCACGCCCAACGTGCCGGCCTCGTCGGACGCCGAGGTCCAGGCCGCCTACGGCGCGTTCCGCGAGGTCTGGGACCTGATCCACGAGGAGTACCTCAACCGCCCCCTGGACGACGTGGCGCTGGTGCGCGGCGCGATTGAGGGGATGGTCAAGACCCTGGGCGACCCCTACAGTGGCTACAACGACCCGGAGTCGTTCCGCCAACTCTCCGAAGACCTGGAAGGCCAGTTTGAGGGGATCGGCGTGGAGGTGGCCGAGAAGGATAACCGTATCGTCATCGTCGCGCCTATCGCCGGCTCGCCCGCCGAGCAGGCCGGGCTGCGCCCCGGCGACATCATCGCCCGCGTGGATGGCAAGAGCGCGGCCGGGCTGACGGTCACCGAGTTGGGGAAGCTGGTGCGCGGCGCGGCGGGCACCGCCGTGAAGCTGACCATTGAGCGGCCGGGCGAGGCGCAGCCGCTGGAGTTCACCATCATCCGCGCCCGCATTGTCACCAAGAACGTCGAGACGCGCGACCTGCCTGACTTCGCCCGCGAGGCGGGCCTGGTCTATGTGCGCGTGGCGAGTTTCGGGCAGCGCTCGGCGGCCGACATGCGCGAGACGCTGGCCCTGACCATGTCCGCCGCGCCCAAGGGGCTGATTCTTGACCTGCGCGGCAACCCCGGCGGCAGCCTGTTCGCCGCCATTGACATCGTCAGCCAGTTCATCGGCGAGGGCGTGGTCATGTACGAGGAAGCCGCCGATGGCTCGCGCCAGACGTACACCGCGCGGTCGGGCGGGTTGGCGACCCGGGTGCCCCTGGTCGTCCTGACGGACCAGGGCAGCGCCAGCGCGTCGGAGATTGTGGCCGGAGCCATCAAGGACCGCGGCCGGGGGACGCTCATCGGCGACACCACGTTTGGCAAGGGCACGGTCCAGGACTGGCATACCCTCCAGAAGGGGCAGGGCGGCGTGCGGCTCACCATCGCCCGCTGGCTGACGCCCAACGGAACGTGGGTCCACGGCCAGGGCATCGCGCCTGACATCCGCGTGCCGCGCACCCCAGAGGACCGCTCGGCGGGCCGTGACCCGCAGCTCGACCGGGCGATCCAGCACTTACTGGGAACGGTGCGCTGAGACTAGCCAAGGACCGGGCACGGGGGCCTAAACGCCGCCGCTGACGCGCGCTGGTGTCGGGCACGGCGGCCTAAACGCCGCCGCTGACGCGCGCCGGTGTCGGGCACGGCGGCCTAAACGCCGCCGCTGCGCCGCCAAACTCTCACCCACTTCTAACCCAACTCTCAGCCTGGTTTTAGTCGTTCCGGCTACAATTGGGGTAACAGAGATGGCCTATGCGCCATCTCTTACCGTGTCCGCCGCACCCTTGAGAGAGGACCATGTTTGGAGAACAGCCCGTAGACGTGTTTGAAACACCCCAGGCCACTCCCCAACCGCCCCCCCGTCAGCGGTCCCGCCTGTGGACCTGCCTGGCCCTGGTCGGCCTGGTCGCGCTCGTGACGGCCAGCGCGGGTCTAGGCGCGGGCGGCGGCTACCTCCTGGCGCGGCGCGAGTTCGCCGCCCAGGTCCAGACGGCTCCGGCGGCGCTGCCGCAGACCATCAGCGTCAAGCAGGACTCGGCGGTCGTGGACGCTGTGCGCAAGGTCAAGCCGGCCGTGGTCACGGTCGTCAATACCCTCCAGCCCCAGGCCGTCGTCCCGCAGGGTTTTATACCGTTTGGCTTCGGCCCCATGCTGCGCCAGCAGGACGCCAAGGCGTCCGGCTCGGGTGTGATCATTGACGCCAACGGCCACATCGTGACCAACTTCCACGTCGTGGACAAGGCGGCGCGCCTCGAAATCGTCTTCGCCGACGGCACTAAGTCCGGGACGTCGGCCGTCCTCGTCGGGTCGGACCCGTACAACGACCTGGCGGTGCTGCGTATCGCGCCGCCCGTGCCCGCCTACGCCGAACTCGGTGACTCAACCACCCTCCAGGAGGGCGAGACCGTCGTCGCCATTGGCAGCCCGTTGGGCGAGTTTCGGGGCAGCGTCACCGTAGGCGTTGTCAGCGCGGTCAACCGCACACTGGACGTCAACCAGAACTACTCGCTGGAGGGCCTGGTCCAGACCGACGCCGCCATCAACCACGGCAATTCCGGCGGCCCTCTCGTCAACCTGGCGGGCCAGGTGGTCGGCATCAACACGGCCATTGTCCGCGCCGACGCGACCAACACCCGCATGACGGTCAACACGGGCGAGGTCGCCGAGGGCCTGGGCTTCGCCATCCCCAGCGCCACCGTCCGTGACGTGGCGAGCCAGCTCATCACCAACGGCAAGGTCGAACACCCCTACCTGGGCGTGCGCTACCAGGAGATTACGCCCGCCCTGGCCGCCGCCTACGCCTTGCCCGCGCCCTACGGCCTGTTTGTCCAGGATGTGGAGCGCGGCAGCCCGGC
>CAZFUK010000730.1:0-2877 GCA_964522005.1 uncultured Anaerolineales bacterium
AGGTTCTCCGCCCCTCACCATCACCGGCGACGCCGGACGGCTCGACCAGGTCCTCAGCAACCTGGTGGTCAACGCTCTGCGTCACACGCCGTCGGGCGGGACGGTCACGGTGCGGGCGGCGGCCACCCCAACGGGCGTGCGGCTGACGGTCCAGGACACGGGCGCGGGTATCCCCGCCGCCGACCTGCCCTACATCTTCGACCGCTTCTGGCGCGGCGACCCGTCCCGCACCCACACACGCGGGGAGGGCAGCGGCCTGGGGCTGGCGATTGCCCGCCAACTCGTTCAGGCCCACGGCGGCCAGATTAGCGTCACCAGCCAGGTCGGCCAGGGCACGACCTTTACGATAGACCTACCGCAGAGGTAGCCTATCGAACACTTGTACTTGCCCCGGAACCAAAACTGGCATAAAATAGTGTAAAATAGCCGCCACCAGGGGTCACTTGCTGCGCTCCCCTGGTTTTCTGTGTCACCCTCGCCCCGCTCAAAGGGAGGGGCGGAGGGTCGGTGAGGCTGCCGTGCTTACGGAAATCAGCATCCAGGATTTTGCCATTATTGACCGCCTGCGCCTGAGCCTCGCGCCGGGCTTCAACGTCCTGACGGGCGAGACGGGCGCGGGCAAGTCTATCATCATTGATGCCCTCGGCGTCCTGCTGGGCGCCCGCGCCGATTCGAGTTGGGTCCGGGCGGGCGCGGACCGCGCGCGGGTCGAGGGACTGTTCGCCCTGACCGCCCTCCAGCGCGAGCTACTGGCGCCCGTCCTCGAAGAGTACGGCCTGCTCGAAGCCGTCGAAGAGGCCGACGAACTCATCCTGACGCGGGAGATCTCGGCGTCGGGCCGCAGTACGGGCCGCGTCAACGGTCGGGCCGTGACCGCCGCTGCCCTGGGCGCCGTTGGCCAGACGCTGGTGGACATCCACGGCCAGACGGAGCACCTGTCGCTGCTGCGCGTCCGCCAGCACATTGACCTGCTCGACCGCTACGCCGGCCTGGGCAGCCAGCGCGCCCAGGTCGCGGAGACGGCGCGCAAGGTGCGGGCCGTGCGCCAGGAACTGGTCGCGCTGCGCCGCGACGAGCGCGAGCTGGCCCGCCGTCAGGAGATGCTGCGCTACCAGGTGGACGAAATCGAGGAAGCCAGCCTGCGCCCCGGCGAGGACGTGGACCTGGCCCAGGAGCGGGTGCGGCTGGTCAATGCCCAGAAGCTCATGGAACTGGCCGAAGGGGTATATGCCGCCCTCTACGACATGGGCGACGAGCAGCGCGGCGCACTGGACCTGCTGGGCGACGCGGCGGGCCAACTGCACAGCCTGGTCAAGCTTGACCCGCGCCTGGCCGACCAGGAGACGACGCTCATGGCCGCCATGGACGGCCTGGCGCTGCTGGGGCGGGCCATGCGCGACTACCGCGACGAGATTGAGGGCAACCCCGAACGGCTCGAAGAGGTCGAGGACCGCCTGCTCCTGGTCGCCAACCTCAAGCGCAAGTACGGCGACACCATCGAGGACATCCTGGCCTTTGCCCAGCGCGCTTCGACCGAGTTGGAGAACATCGAGAACCGCTCGGAACGCATGGAGGCGCTCCAGGCCCAGGAGGCGCGGCTGCTGAAGCGGCTGGGCGAGCAGGCGGCGGCGCTGTCGACCGCGCGGCGTGAGGCGGGCGACCGCATGGCGCGGGCCGTCGAGACGGAACTGGCCGAGCTGCGCATGGAGCGCACCCAGTTCTACGTCAACCTGGAGCGTGTCGAGGATCCGGCGGGCTGCCCGATAGACGGGGCGCGCTACGCCTTCGACACGACGGGCGTGGACCGCGTCGAGTTCCTCATTTCGCCTAACCCCGGCGAGCCGCTGCGGCCGCTGGTCAAGATCGCGTCGGGCGGCGAAACCTCGCGCCTGATGCTCGCCCTCAAGTCGGTGCTGGCCGCCGGCGATACCGTGCCGACGCTCATCTTTGACGAGATTGACCAGGGTATCGGCGGCCGCGTGGGCGAAATCGTGGGCCGCAAGCTCTGGAAGCTGACCGTCGCTAACAATCACGCCGACCTGACGCACCAGGTCATCTGCATCACCCACCTGCCCCAAATCGCGGCGTATGGCGATGCCCACTTCAACGTCGCCAAGCGCGTCCACGGCGACCGCACGACGACGATTATCCGGCCCATCGAGCACGACGAGCGCGTGGCCGAGTTGACGACGATGCTCGGCGCGGAGACGGACCTCGCCCGCCAGACGGCGACCGAGATGCTGGACAGCACGGCGTCCCTCAAAGAGACCCTGCGCGAGGACCGTGTCACGGCGTAGAACCACCGGAGGGGTGTATGCTGACGGTGACACTCAAACCCGATGTGGCCGACCAGGTCGAAGCCGTCGCCCAGGAGGCGCGCCTGGACGCCGACACGGTGGTGGACAAGGCGGTGCGCGCCTATCTAGCTCGGTGGCGGCGGGAGAAGATTCGCGCCGAGACAGCGGCCTTTGAGCAGCAGCGCGACGCCCTGTTGGCCCAGTACAGCGGTCACTACGTGGCGCTCCACGAGGGGCAGGTGATTGACCACGATCCCGACCTGCGCACCCTGCACCTACGAGTCTTCGCCCGCCTGGGCAATACGCCTGTCCTGCTCAAGCAGGTGACGGCCGAGCCAGACCGCGACATGGTCTTCCGCAGCCCACGCATCGAGGTAACGGGAGCCGCCGATTGAAATCGGGGCTGTTGAGCCTTCGTCTGAACGTCCGCCTGCGCGGACGAAGACTATGTCGGCGCAGGCCGACATTCGGCGGAACGCCCTTCAGCCCCGACTTCGAGTCGGAGGCTTGTTGAATTAGAGGTTAAGGTTATGGAAACCTATGAGCTTGTCATCGAGATGAAGCCCCTCGAGCGCCGCCT
>CAZFUK010000731.1:0-2874 GCA_964522005.1 uncultured Anaerolineales bacterium
TCACACGCCTGCAGGCCGTGGCCGACAGCGCCCCGTCGGACATCCCGACGCTCGTCATGGACACCGGCCCGGCCGCCGTGCTGGGCGCGCTCGAAGACCCACGGGTACGCGAGCACGCCGAGGTCGGCGCTGTCATCGCCAACATCGGTAACTTCCACTGCCTGGCCTTCCACCTGGGCGACGGGCACATCCGAGGCCTGTTCGAGCACCATACCGGTGAACTGACACCCGAGCGCCTGGCCGCCTACCTGAGGCGGCTGGCCGAGGGGGTCATCACCAACGATGAAGTCTTCTACGACAAGGGCCACGGCGCGCTGGTCCTGGCGCCGGCGCCCGCGCCCGCCTTCTTCGCCGCCACCGGCCCCCGCCGGGGCCACCTGCGCGGCACGGGTCTCGACGTCTACCTGGCCGTGCCCCACGGGGACATGATGCTGGCGGGCGCGTTTGGGATGTTGCGGGCGCTGGCGGCCCAGGACCCGGTCCACGGGCCTGCCATCGCCGCCGCGCTGGACGGCTCGGCTCAACCGACGAGTTTGTGGTAATCAAGCCGGCCTAGACCTGACAGGTTTTGGAAAACCTGTCAGGTCTGCTGGATTAGGAAAGGGCGAGGGCCTATGGACCACCAGGGCAACGGCGCGCCGAAGATGGGCGAGCCAAGCCGCGCCATTGGGGAACGGGACTACCGGGTGGATGGACGGGCGCCGGAGGCGGTGCGCCGCGTGGCCGAGACCACCGAGGTGGCCGAGGTCCTGCGGGCGGCCCACGCCGCCGGACAGGCGGTCATCCCGTGGGGAGCGGGAACGCAGATGGGCCTGGGGCGCGCCCCCAGCCGCTACGACATCGCCCTCGACCTGAGCGGCCTGCACCACATTGTGGAGCACGACGCGCCCAACCTGACCGTCACCGTCGAAGCCGGCACGCGGCTGGCCGATGTCCAGACCGCGCTCGGCCGCGCCGGCCAGTTTCTCCCCCTCGACCCGCCCTTCCCCGACGCCACCCTGGGCGGCCTCATCGCCACCGACGCTAGCGGCCCCTGGCGCCTGGGCTACGGCACGCTGCGCGACCTGGTCCTGGGCGTGCGCGTCGTGCTGGCCGACGGCACCCCCCTCAAGTTGGGCGGCAAGACAATGAAGAACGTGGCGGGCTACGACCTGGTCAAGCTCGTCATTGGCTCGCTCGGTACGCTAGGCGTCGTGACCGAGGCCACCCTCCGCACCTACGCCCGCCCGCCCGCCAACCGCACCCTGTCCGTCTTTACCTACCCGGAGCCGACGGCCGCCGCCGACCTGTGTGCCCGCATCCTCGACCTGCGCTCTGGCCCCACCGCGCTGGACATCTTTAGCTCGGCCGAGGGCGCGTACATCATCCTGGCGCGGCTGGAGGGCGAGCCGGAAGCTGTGGCCGCCCAGGCACGGGCGGTGGAAGCCCTGTGCCAGACCGAGTACATGCGCCGCTTGCAGATCGCCGACGCCGAGGACTCGCGCGAGGTGTGGCAGGCGGCCGGCGCGGGCGGCGGCTACTGGGACGGGCCGCGCCTGTCCTACCCGGTCGTCGTCCGCGTCGGCGTGCCCATCGCCCAGGTCGGCGCGCTGCTCGACGCCGTGCGCCGCGTGACCGACGAGTACCGCCTGCCGCGCCTGGTGAGCCTACAGGCCGGCTCGGGCGCGGGCCGTGTCCACCTGGGCCACCTGCGCGACGGCCACGAGTCGGCCGTCCTGGCCCAGGCGGCGGAGGCCATTCGCGCGGCGGCGCAGCGGCTGGGCGGGCACATACTTCTCGAAGCCGCGCCCCCCTCGGTCAAGGAGCAGGTCTCGGTCTGGGGGCCGGTGGCTGCCCTGGACGTCATGACTGAGATCAAGGCGCAGTTTGACCCGACTGACGTCCTCAACCCTGGCCGTTTCGTCTTATAACACGACTTACCCGGTCGCTCGGCCCCCGCCCCGAGCTAAAGCTCTGGGCTACTCAAACAAAGCCCTGCGGGCTGAAATTCCTAGCCCCCTTGGGGCTTGGCCTGCCTAGCGCGGGGGCTTCAGCCCCGCGCGGCGCTTGAGCAGATAGACAGCCCTGCATGACTAAACCATCCTCCTCTCTAGTCGTCCTCACGGGCGCGGGCGTCAGCGCCGAGTCGGGCGTGCCGACGTTTCGCGGGCCGGGCGGGCTGTGGCGGGCATACCGCGCCGAGGACCTGGCGACGCCCGAAGCGTTCCGCCGCGACCCGCGCCTGGTCTGGGAGTGGTACGCCTGGCGGCGCGAGGTCGTGGCCGGCTGCCAGCCCAACGCCGCCCACCGGGTCATCGCCCAGATGGAAGAGGCGACGCCTGAGTTTACTCTCATCACGCAAAATGTGGATGGGTTGCACGAGCGGGCGGGGAACCGCCGTGTGCTGCGGCTGCACGGCAGCCTCTGGACGCTGCGCTGCACCCACGAGGGAAGCCGCGTGGAGAATCATGACGTGCCGCTGGCCGAGCTGCCGCCGCGCTGTCCCTGCGGCGCGCTCTATCGGCCCGACGTGGTCTGGTTCGGCGAGGCGCTGGACGGGAGCATCGTCGCCGCCGCCCTGGCCGCCGCCCGCCGCGCCGACCTGCTGCTTGTCGTCGGCACGTCGGCCCTGGTGACGCCGGCTGCCCACCTACCCCTGGCGACGCTCGAAGCCGGCGGCCGCGTCGTCGAGTTCAACGTCGAGCACACCTGGCTGAGCGACTCCGTGGACGAGACCGTCCTCGGTCCCGCCGCCGAGACCCTGCCGCGCTGGTGGGCGGAGTACCAGGCAGGCGGTTCGCCCCTGTAATACAAAACCCCGACCGGAGTCGGGGTTGCCTTTTATTGGATACGCAGCACGGCCGGCGCTTGCTTCCAGAGCTGCTCTAGCTTGTA
>CAZFUK010000732.1:0-2870 GCA_964522005.1 uncultured Anaerolineales bacterium
CACAACCGACATGGCGGTTGCAATAAGGGTCAGCACAAATGTTTCACTCAGGAACTGCACAACCAGTTGCTGTTTAGAACCACCCATTGTTTTGCGTATGCCGATTTCTTTGGCACGCTGTGCACTCTGGGCGGTGGTCAGGTTGATGAGCAACTGGGTCACGGGAGGGTCTCCTTATCAGGGCTTCGTCTGTATCAGGGCTTCTTCTGGATGAGGAAGCGTTTGGGGTGCGTGGTGGTGGTCTGGTCTAGCAGGCGGTGGCCGGTCGTGCGGCACCAGGCCGGAATATCGTTGTCCGCGGCCAGGTCGTAGGCCAGGACTTCGAGGGTCTGGCCGGGGGCCAGCGTCTTCATGCGCTGGAAGATGAGCAAGGTTAGCTCGCCGCAGCCGGTCTCGCCGGCGTCGAGCGTGGCATCGGGCACGACGGTTTCCATAAGGTTCCTATTTGGACTTCCTGGTCTAACGACGCAGCCATCGGCGTCTTAGATGTAGTCTCGGCGCGACAGCGTTTGTTACACTCATCAAGCGTGGATTGTAGTCCAGATAAGCGCCTGGGTCAATCGAGAACGAGCGGATTGCCCTTTCGGCTGGGCGAGCGTATACTGAGGCCAGCCTGGTCGGAAGAGCGGGAGGACGGGATGAAGCTAAGCTGGGAACCCTTGACCCTGCGGCTGGCGTCGGCGTTCAACATCGCCCACGGCAGCTACACAGAGCGACATAATGTATTGGTGCGGCTGGAGGCTGATGGGCTGGTTGGCCTGGGCGAAGCGGCAGTGGTGCCCTACCTGGGCGAGAGCCGCGAGGGGGTGACGGCGTATCTGGCGGGTGTGGCGGACCGGCTGGGCGACGACCCGACCCAGATTCAGGACATCCTGGACAGGCTCCCGCCCGGCTCGGCCGCTGCGCGCTCCGCCGTCAGCCTCGCCCTGTATGACCTGCACGGCCAAGGCCTCGGCCAGCCCCTCTGGCGGCTATGGGGTCTCAACCCCGACCGCGCCCCCCAGACCTCGGTGACCATCGGCATTGACACCCCGGAGGCGATGGCGGCCCAGGCCCGCGCCCTGGCCGCGCCCATCCTTAAAGTGAAGCTAGGCGGGCCGGATGACCTGGCGTTGGTGCGGGCCATCCGCGACGTCACCGACGCCGTGATTCGGGTGGACGCCAACGCGGGTTGGTCGCGGGAGACGGCGGTGCAGGTCATTCCCGCGCTGGTGGAGTTGGGCGTCGAGTTTGTCGAGCAGCCGCTGGCCGAGGACGATCTGGACGGGCTGGCCTGGCTGCGGGGGCGCTCCCCGCTGCCCATCTTTGCCGACGAGGCGGTACGCTCGGCGGCCGACGTGGGGCGGCTGGCGGGCGCGGTGGACGGCGTGGTGGTCAAGCTGGCGAAGTTTGGCGGCCTGCGCGCCGCCTGGCAGGCGATTGACACGGCGCACAGCCTGGGGATGCGGGTGATGCTGAGTTGCATGGTCGAGTCGACGCTGGGCGTGACGGCGGCCGCTCACCTCGCGCCCCTGTGCGAGTACGCCGACCTGGACGGCCCGCTGCTCATCGCCAACGACCCCTTTGTCGGGCTGGCCTACGACGGCGCCCGCCTCGTGCTGCCCAGTGCGCCTGGCCTGGGGGTGACGCAAAAGAAGACCTGACAGGTTTTTAGAAACCTGTCAGGTCTGGCGTGGTTGGTCTGGCCTGGCTAGCGCGTCATGAACTGGTGAGCGACAGCGGCCGCCCACTGGCGCGGCATGAAGCGCGTCGAGAAGGCCATCAGCCCATTGAGCCGCCCCGCCACCACGCTCGGCCGCCCCTTGAGCATCGCCTCAATCCCAATGTCCACGACCTGCTCGCTCGTCATCATCACGCTGCGCTGGTAGAGCGACGGCGTTTGGCCCGCCACCTGGAGGAACTCGGTCTGGGTGACGCCGGGCGAGAGGACGGTGCAGGTGACACCCGTGCCGCGCAACTCGTAGGCCAGCGCCTCACCGAAGTACAGCACGAAGGTCTTGGCGGCCGAGTAGGTGGCGTAGGTGGGCGAGGGCTGGTACGCGCCGATGGAGGCAATCTGGAGGATGTGCCCACCCCCGCGCGCCGCCATGTCGCGGGCGAACAGCTTGGTCAGGTGGACCAGGGCCAGGATGTCGAGTTCGAGCATGGCCCGCTCGCGCTCCCAGGGTATCTCCAGGAACGAGCCGTAGATACCGAGGCCGGCGTTGTTGATGAGGATGTCTACCGTCTGGCCCGCCGCCTGTAGCTGGTCATACAGGCGCTGGGGGGCATCAGGCACGGCCAGGTCCAGCGGGATAACGCTGACCTCGACGCGGTGGCGCGCCGTCAGATCGTCGGCCAGGGCGCGCAGTTGCTCCTCGCGCCGCGCCGTGAGAACGAGGTGGCAGTCGCGCCCGGCCAGGTTGCGGGCAAAGTCGGCCCCCAGCCCACTGGATGCACCCGTAATCAGCGCGCGCTTGCCCCGCAGTGACTTAGCCATGCGACCCCCTGCGCCGCTGCAAGCGGCCGCCAAAGTGGAACCACTCGACCTGCCCCTGGTCGTCGCGTAGGAAGTGGCAGCGCGTGTCTTTGTAAGGCCCTTCGACGCCCACTGCCATATCACGTCCCACCAGGGCCAGCCGCGCCGGGGGCGGGGTAGGGCCGGGCGGCGACGCCTTGAGCGGGAAGCCACCGTTGGGGATGACCTGCATCACCAGGCTGCCGTCCTGGACGCTTAGCTCAATGTCCGACAGGCGGCCCTCATAGTATCCCGCGTACTCGGCCAGGTCCGCCGCTTCCGCCGTCAGGGGCGGCCGTTCGGGTTCCGTCGCGTCGACGAAGTGCTTCAGCGACCACTCGACGGCTTCCGTATGGAGTTGGACGCCCCGGTC
>CAZFUK010000733.1:0-2859 GCA_964522005.1 uncultured Anaerolineales bacterium
CTTACTGGGTCATATGACGCATCTCAATTATACCATAGACTACACCTCTACCAGCCGCCCGTATGGTATCACTTGATATGGTATCAATTGCCGTCGAGGGGGGCCTAGGTCGCGTTGAACCTCTGTTGACCGCCCCCTTGCCAATGCCAGGCAACCTCTTCAAGCAGCGATCGCCCGTTGTCGTCAACGGCGGTGAGGCCCTTCGTGGCATAGTCGAAGCGCAGGCGGACACGCTGGTTGTCCTCGACGGTACGGATGGCGTAGGGGGCGCCGCCGGGAAGACCATGCTGGCGGTAGACCTCGGTCATCGTGCCGCCGGCGGCCAGGGCGAACGCGTAGCGGCCGGCCCACGGGATGAGGGCGGCCAGTTCGAACACGCCGCCCCCTCGGTGCCACAGGCGGCTGTAGGGACACCATGTATCGCCCGGCACGCCACCCAGCATCCGCTGCAACTCACCCACGACTACCAACGGCTGTGGGACGCGCTGGGCATCCAGGGTCTCGTCAGGGCCGCTGTATTCAGGGCGCGCGTGCCACTCCGCCAGCCAGGTCGGGTCTGGGTCGGCCCAGGCGCGGCGGATGGCGCCCTCCTGGCCGAACCCGTGGGGGCAAGCAGGGCTGGGGTGGTTGGCGTGGTAGTGCCAGACGGTCTCGACCGCCCCCGCCGCGTTGCGCGCCTCAACCGGGGCCTGCCCCAGCAGGCGGCGCGCGGGCATTTGGAAGAAGGCGACCGGGTCCTGCAAGCGCAGCCAGCGCTGGGCGTACATGAGGAAGTGGTCGCGGTCGGCAGGCGCCTGGTGGGCGAACCAGGCGATGTCGTCCCAGCCCCAGCGGCCGGCCGCCGCGCGTTGGTCGAGGTCATCCCATTGAGCTGGGTCGAGCGAGACGCCGCCCCAGTTGTCCAGCTCGATGAGGTAGGGCAGGTGATGACACGACCAACCACTGGGCGCGACTCCCCCCATACTCTCGCCCTTCATGTGGAGGATGATGCGCGTGGGGTGGTCGCGCCACGGGCGCGCCGAGATGGGCCGCGAGTGGAAGTCGAACAGCAGGCGGCCACCGACCGCGATGCCGTGGGTGTGCGCGTCGAGCAGCACGAGGTGGCGGCGGCCGTGCGCGCGGGCATAGCGCCGGATGCGCTCGACGAGCCGAGCGAAGATGCGATAGCCCCGGTCCTTCGCCGCGTACAGGTGGGGTTGACCCAGGTGGATGGCCTCGTACCCTGCGTCTATGTAGCGGCGGGCGCGGTAATACAGCCAGCGTTCCGTCTCGGGGTACGTGAGGTCGGGCACCTGGCAGCCGGCGCCGAACTCGCCCCAGTGTAGGACGGCGGCGAAGTCTGGCCCGAACATGTCCTCATACCGGAAGGTCCGGTGCGCGACCGGCTCCCCGAACTCCTCGAAGACCCAGGCGGGCACGGGAATCGCGTCTATCGGGGGGTAGACGGCCTCGAAGACCCCGGCCTGGCAGATCACGTCGGGGTCAAGGTCGTGCACACGGCGCGTGAATGCCGCCGCCTGCTGGAAGTGCGGCTCGTCATCCGGCAGCGTCTCCCAGACGTAGGCGGCGCGTCCGAGGAAACGTGCACCTATTGCGTGGAGCATGCGCAGGTCATCGTCGGGGCAGTCTGTGCCGAGAGCGTTGTTGTACGTCACCGCCCGAGCGAGGTAGGCGCATAGCGTCGGCAGGGAGATGGCGCCGTCGAAATGGAGGAGGGGGGTCTCGCGGTCCTGCATCATGGCTACTCCTGTTCCGTCACCGAGGTGTGGTCAGCCTGTTGGCTAGCGCCGAAGCGCGTGACCGTGTAGAGCCGGCCCTGATAGCGCAGGTTCTCCAAACGGGCGTCGGGGTCGAAGTCGGCAATGCGCGAGTGGGCGACGCGCAGCCCGTCGAAGAGGGTGAGGTCGGCGTCGAAGATGCTGTCGATGACCAGGTCGATGAACGCCGTCCCGGCCAGGGAGCAGAACTCGTTCTCGAACGGGACCTCGGGCGGACACTTGCGCGCCCCGCCGTTCTCCGTCGGGAAGACGGTGTCGTCGAGGTGAGCCTGCCCGAACACCCCCTGGTTGGCCGTCGCCGCCAACCCCTGCACCCACTCGGACACCCGCCGCGAGTCCTCGCGCCTGTACAGCGCCTTCGCCATCTTCGGCGGCCACATGGGGTAGGAGCCGCACCACGAGTGGTCGGCCCGCACGTTCCAACTTGTATCGACGTCGTAGGGGGAAAGCGCGCGCAGCCAGTGGGGTGTGTGCAACTCGCGCCAGAAGAAGGCGGTCATCTCCGCCCGCTGCGCGTCGGTCAGGTCGCCGTCGAGACAGTCCAGCGTCGTCAGGACGTCGTAGACGTGGCGAACCTCGTTGAAGCCTCCATTGGGCAACTTGCAGCGCCAGTAGCCGCCACCTTCAACGTAGAGGGTATCGACCGTTCGTCGCGCCAGCCGGTCGGCCTCGTCGCACAGGGCATCGGCGCGTCGCTGGTTACCCTGCCGCTCCAGCAATGGGGCTAGGAAGCGCATGGCATAGACGTTGCCGGCATTCAAGGCCGCGACGGCGCCGGTGTAGGTGCTGATGACCTCTAGCAAGGGACTGCCGGTATAGTCGGCCAGGCCGTCGCCGTGGTCGAGCGTCTTCCAGTAGAGCGCGTAGCCGAGGAGGTGGTCGAGCACTGTCTTGTCGCCCACCCGCTTGTCCAGCCAGGCGAAGTCGCCCGTCACGCGCAGGAAGCCTTCGGCCCCCTGGACCAGGCTCAGGTCATTAGCGGCGTACCAGTCGCCGTACGACTTCCCCGTCAGGTAGTTCATGGTCGAGTGCGCGTGAGGGTCCTGGGTGAACCAGGCTTCGAGCATCTCGCGCAGGGCGA
>CAZFUK010000734.1:0-2855 GCA_964522005.1 uncultured Anaerolineales bacterium
GGGGGAACCCTAGCAACGGCATGAAGTAGTGCTCGCTGATGCCGTAGACGTACTGATAGACGCGGAACAGGGGACTCTGACCCCGGTCGCGGATTTCGCTGCGCAGCTTGAGGTCGGAGGCGAACGGCAGGCGGGCGCGGGCGTAGGCGTAGACCTCGTCCGGCGCGACGCCGGTGTTGACCAGGTAGTGCAGGTTGTTGTAGACCATGTTGCTGTAGGTCGAGGCTTCCAGCGCCAGCGCCTCCTCCGTCCCGGCCGTCGCCGGGTCGAGCAGGACGCGCTCCACGATCTGCGCCAGCCCCTCCATCAAGACCTGCTCCGGGCCGTGAACCGTCGTCAGGCCAATGGCCTGGTTCATCTCGCCCGCCGCGATCCTCCCCCGCCAGACCTGGGCCTGGACGATGTGGCCGCAGTACTCGTGGGCGGCTAGGACGGCCGGCGACCCTCTGAGGTAGAAGGTGCGCGGGTGGAGATTGATGCGCAGCTTCATCCCCTCCCGCAGCGACCCCGACACCCACGCCCCCCAGTAACGGTCCTCGTCCGCGAACTCCACCGTCACGTCCTCCAGGGGCGGCACCGCGATGAGCGCGGCAAGCCGCCCCATCAAGACGTCCCGACTCCCCTCGATGCGGGCGCGAACCTCAGCTGGACTGGTCAGGCGGTGGCGGGCTTCGTACTTCTCGCGGTCCTCGGCGCGGTACTGGATGCCGTCCCGTTCGAGCAGCGCGGCGACCTTCTTGCGTGCGGCGTCTAGCTCCGCCTCCGTGAACAGGAACGGCTTGACCCCCAGAATCTCCTCCACGTAGACGTCAAACGGAACCGTTTCGCCCAGCAGGGCGCGGAGGTAGACGGCCGACGCGTGCAGCTTGGCGCGCAGGAACTCGCCCTCGTCGTCGGTGGGCTGGACCTCGTCGCGCAGGCGCGCGACATCGCGCAGCACCTCCTCACGCGAGGGGTAGAGGCGCGTGTCCTGGGCCGGGGCCAGGTCGAAGTCCAGGATGGTCCCCGCCTCGCCCGTGATGCCCCGTTCGAGTGCTTCCCACCCCCGATAGACGCTGACGATTGCCCTGGTGAGCGGGTCGAGTGGCATAACCTGTCCTTGTGGCCTGGTTGATATAGAAGCAGGGCTGGTGGTCCTGTGGAATTACAAACAGGAGTTACGCGGTAAGGCTGGGGCGCGCCCCGAGCTACCCCCCATGCGGGGGGCAGGAGCTCGGGGCTACTCAAACAAAGCCCTCACGGGCTGAAATCTTAGCCCCCCTCGGGGGCTTTGCCTGCTTAGCGCGGGCGCTTCAGCCCCGCGCGGCCACCGCGAACCCCCCTAATTATAGGGGTATTCGCGGGCAACGGAAGCGCGTACTCCATTTACTTCACGCCCTAGTGCCTTTGTGTCTTGGTGCCTTTGTGAGTCGTAAGAGGTCAAAGGCTGCCCCGAACAGTAACAGAACGTACCAGGGTGGAGATTTCACCACCTGGGGTAGTCAAAATTCTCCGAACCTTTCCCCCAAACCTGCTATACTGGTACAACGTGCTCGCCGCCTGGCCCTGCCAGTCTCACCCCCTCAGGCCTATGAAAATCAAATTCTACGCTCACGCCTGCTTCCGCCTCGAACACAACGGCCTGTCCATCATCACCGACCCGTACACGCCGAGCGTCGCTCGCTTCGAGCCGGTCGGTGAGACGTGCACCATGGTGGTCATGTCGTCGGCCACGGACCGCTTCCACAGCGACGCGACCCAGGTGCCGGGCCAGCCCCAGGTGGTGGACGCCATGATGATTGGGCCGCACGGGACGATGGTCCACGGGGTGCGCATCCAGTGCATCCCCAACCGTGAGAACAAGCCTGAACATTCCGCCGACAACGCCATGTACTACCTGACGGTCGGCGGGGTGCGCGTCCTGCACATGGGCGACGCGGGCTGGCCGCCGGACTCGGAGTACGTCAACTGGCTGGCGGACCGCGTGGATGTGCTGTTCGCCCTGGCAGGCGGCCTGCCGACCATCCCGCTGCCCGACTTGCACGACTTCATCGCCGCCATTTGCCCGCGCCTCGTCATCCCCATGCACTACTACCACCCGCGTGGCGTGCTCAACATCCTGCCCGTCACCGACTTTACCGCGCACTACCCGACTGACATGGTGACGTGGCATGGGCAGTCCACGTATGAGGTGACGCCGGAGACGCTGCCGCCCAAGACCCAGATTGTGGTCCTGGAACAATCGCGCTAACGACAGACTTAAACCGCAGAGGGCGCGAAGGGCGCAGAGGAAGTATAATTCTCTGCGCTCTTCGCGTTCTCGGCGGTGTTACAAGGGGGTCCTATGACCGAGACGACACAGGATGGTCAAGGGCATGTGGCCGAAGTCATGCGGCTGTTTCTGAAGCTGGGGGTCATCGCGTTCGGCGGCCCGGCGGCGCACATCGCCCTGATGCGCGACGAGATTGTGCGGCGGCGCGGCTGGGTGACGGACCAGCACTTCCTGGACCTGCTGGGCGCGACGAACCTCATCCCCGGCCCCAACTCGACGGAGATGGCGATCCACCTGGGCTATGTGCGGGCAGGGTGGCGCGGGCTGGTCGCGGCGGGTACGGCGTTCATCGTGCCGGCCATGCTCATGGTCATGGGCCTGGCGTGGGCCTATGTGCGCTATGGGAGTCTGCCGGCGGCGGGCTGGCTGCTCTACGGCGTCAAACCGGCCATCCTGGCCGTCGTCGTCCAGGCGCTCTGGACGCTGGGCAAAACGGCGGTCAAGGGGCCGCTGACGGCGGCCATTGGGGCGGCCGGGCTGGCGCTGTACTTCCTGGGGGTGAACGAGATTCTGGTCCTCGCCCTAGCCGCGCTGGCCGTGCTCG
>CAZFUK010000735.1:0-2849 GCA_964522005.1 uncultured Anaerolineales bacterium
GGCGGCAGCCGAGGCCGTCGGCTACCCGCTGCTGCTCAAGGCCGTGGCGGGCGGCGGTGGGCGGGGGATTCGCCGCGTGGACGAGCCGGGCCACCTGGCCCGTCAATTCGCCACGGCGCAAGCCGAGGCGCAGGCGGCGTTTGGCGATGGAACAGTCTACCTGGAGAAGCTGGTCACCCAGGCGCGGCACGTCGAGGTCCAGGTCCTGGCCGACGACCGCGGGAACACCCTGACGCTGGGCGAGCGCGATTGCTCGGTCCAGCGGCGGCGGCAGAAGCTGGTCGAGATGACCCCGGCCCTCGGGCTGGACGCGGCGACGGCCGAGGCGATGCAGGCAGCGGCGCGGCGGCTGGCCCAGGCGGCGGGCTACGCCAACGCCGGCACGGTCGAGTTCCTGCTGGACCCGTCTGGCGCGTTCTACTTTATGGAGATGAACTGCCGCTTGCAGGTCGAACACCCGGTGACCGAGATGGTCACCGGGCTGGACCTGGTGCAGGAGCAACTGCGCGTGGCGGCGGGCGAGGCGAACTACAGCGGGGTACAGGTCGAGCGGCGCGGCTACGCCATCGAGTGCCGCGTCAACGCCGAGGACCCGGCGCGTGACTTCGCGCCCGGCGTCGGGACGGTCAAAGCTTACACGCCGCCCGGCGGGCCAGGCGTGCGCGTGGACAGCCACCTCTTCGCGGGCTACGCCGTCCCGCCCTGGTACGACTCGCTGCTCGCCAAGCTGGTCGTCTGGGGGCCAGACCGCCCGGCCGCCCTGGCCCGCCTCCAGCGCGCCCTGGACGAGTTTAGGATCGAGGGCGTCCCGACGACGCTCCCGCTCCACGGTCGGCTGGCCGCCCACCCGGATTTTCAGCGGGGTGCCGTGGACACCGCCTGGCTCGAAGGAGTTTTGGCAGAATTAACAGAATTAACCATTCTGTAAATTCTGTCAAGATGCCCCGCTCAGGAGGCAGGGGTGATCTCGATGAAGACCCGCTGGGCGTGCGGGTTGCGCGAGACGACGTCGGTGAACTGCTGGCCGTACTTGGCGAGCAGGATTTGATGGGCGTGCTCGGCTTCGCTCTCCGGCAGGACGCGCGCCTGGCCCGCGACGGCCTCGCCCAGCAGCTCGCCGCGCATGGTGCACGGCGCGACGGTGACGCGCGAGGTAGCGCGGACCCGCTTGGCCTTGCCCGCCTGCGCCTGCGTCGTCACGTATAGATGGCCGTCGCGCTCGGCGAACCAGACCGGTGTGGGCACGGCGATGCCGTTGCGGCGGAAGGTGGTCAGGCTCATGAACTGGTGGCCCGCCAGGTTGGGAAAGGGCGTGTCAGACGGCATGGACTGGGATCCCCCTATGAGTGGTTAGCTGAAGAATTGGCCGTGGAAGCCGAACGGGATGGCGTGCGGGACCTCGGCGCGCGCCAACTCGGTGAACGACCGCGCGTCGAGGACGAGCAGATAGGACAGCCCGCGCGGGGCGTCCAGGACGACCGATAGAATCACGCCGTCGTCCTCGGCCTGGGCGTCGGGCGCGGCGACGAACACCGGCTCGCCGGGGTACGTCCCGTCCTCGCGCCAGGTCTGGGTCTGCCGCGCCCGCACGTCCACCTTGACGAGCTGATTCTGGAAGCCGCCGGGCTGGTCGGCGCGCGTGCTGACGCCGTAGGTGTACTGGTAGTCGCGGCCGTTGGCGCGGGCGTAGTTGACGCGGGGCAGTTCGATGCTGGCGTCGGACAGGCGCTCGTAGGTGGCCGGGCCCACGGCGGCGGGCAGGCGGTAGCGGCGCAGTTCGGCCGTTGGCGCCGTGCCGCCTGTGCGCAGCCGGTCCAGGTAGAAGGCGTCAATGATACCGGGGTCGGGGTAGGCGGCGATGTCGAGGACGATGTCGTCGCCCTCCTCGAAGGCGTTGACGTGGTGGAACGCGAAGAAGGCGGGACCTTCGTAGACGCGCACCGAGCCGTCGTGCTTGCTCATGCGGAGGAAGCGCGTCGGCTGCTCGGGCCGCCACTCGTAGTTCAGGATGAACGGCTTGCCCGACGTGAGCAGCTTGAGCGGGTTGACCCGCAGCGGGAACTCGGCCAGAATCACGAAGTTCTCGGTCATGCCGAAGCTGTGCATGTAGGCCGGTTCCGGGACCCGCACCGAGCCGATGAGGTGGCGGTGGGTCTGGCCGTGGGGTATCTGGTAGACGATGTAGTCGCTGTGGCGGCCAAACTGGAGCAGGTAGTTCACCGCCGCCGAGCGGTCGTAGTCGAAGTGGGGGTGGGCGGTCGTGGCCTGGCCTTTCAGGCCGTCCTTGCCATAGTCGAAGACGCCGAGGGTCTGGAGCGTCTTGGGGTCGAACTCGATGGGCAGCGGAACCTCGGTCATGGCGACGTAGTGGCCGGCCAGCCGCGCCACGTTGACGTTAGCGTTCTCGGTCACGGCGGGCGGGGTGAACAGGGTCATGACCCGCTTGAAGACCGAGCGGCATGGGTCACTGGCGAAGGCGGCGCGCGTGATGCGCCCCGTGGCCTCCCCCTCACGCAGGTCGGCCGTCTGGAGGAAGCGATTGGCGTAGGCCACCTGGCCGTCCTGCACGGTGAAGCTGTGCAGCATGCCCAGGCCGTCGAACCAGTGGCGGTACGACTGCTGGGCGAACTCGAACCGGGCCGGGCCGTTGCGCACGAGCGACCCGCGCAGCCAGGCGGGCAGCGCGCCGCGTACAGGCAGGTGGTCACACTGGATTTCGTGGTCGAGCGTGGTAAAGCCAAGCCGGTAGTCGGGCATGAGGCGGTCTCCTACTCCGCGTGGGATACTCATATTCTACTCAAACCGTGGTCATTTGTCGCGCCCGCGCAAACGCACAGGGCCGCCCACCG
>CAZFUK010000736.1:0-2833 GCA_964522005.1 uncultured Anaerolineales bacterium
GGACTTCGCCGATGGGCAGCGTGTTGGCGAGTGTGTTGACGGTAATCGTCACCAGGATGGCGACGACGTTGATGATTTGACGTAACTGGTTGCTCATGGTAATCCCCTCGCTTGCCTGACCTGATTCAGCCTTTAGTGTTTAGAGAGCGCGAGGGTGGGCAGTTTTACCTGCGTTGTGTGGGCAAACAATGGGGCGCAGACTGCCCAGTCTACGCCCCATGTATCCGTCTAGCGCGTGGGTAGCCACACAGGGCTACCCCTACACGCCCGTACTAGCGGTTGGCGGGCGGTGGGGAGACCTGCTGGTAGACGCCGCCCTTGACCTGGAAGATGTAGACCTGCGGCTCGGCCAGGTCGCCTGTGGGCTGGTAGCGGACCTTGCCCACCAGGGTCTGGAGGTCGAGGCCCCGCGCGGCGTCGGCCAGGCGACGTCCATCGAGGGTGTTGGCCTTCTTGGCCGCCTCGCTGATGACGTTGAGCGCGCTGAAGCCGGCTGCGCTATACGTGCCAGGGTTGCGCGACTCGACGGCCTGGTAGTCCTTCCACCACTGCTGGTCGGCCACGACGCGGGCGTCGGGCGTGATGGCGCTGACATACGCGCCCTCGGCCGCCTTGGCCGACTCGTCCACGAAGGCGTAGACGAAGCAGCCGTCGGAGCACATAAACGGCACGCTGACGCCGGCCTGGCGCAGTTCGGGCAGGAAGACGTAGCCCTCGGTCTCGTAGCCCGCCAGGAACACGGCGTCGGGGTTGAGCGCCTTGACGCGCTGGACGGCGTCGGCCTGGGTGGGGGCGGCTTCCTTGATTTCGACCACGCCGACCGGGTCCACCCCCAGCGTCTTGAGCGCCTGGGTCATCTGGTCACGCAGGCCACGACCATAGGCGTTGTTGGCGTGGACCAGGGCGATGCGCTTGGCCTGGAGGGTCTCGACCAGGAAGCGAGCATCCACGGGGGCCTGGGCAGCGTCGGTCGCGTTGACGCGGAAGAAGTTGCGGAAGCCCTGCTGCGAGATGCTGACGTCGCTGGCCGTGGGCGTGACGACGATGATGGGCAGGTCTTTGTAGACCTTCATGGCCGCCAGGGTCTGGCCGCTGTTGTAGTGGCCGACCACGCCCAGGACAGGCTCACCCTTCTTGACCGCGGCGGCCACCTGCTGCGCGGCGACCACGGCGGCGTCATCGTCGGCCTCGTCGTCCAGCGCGACAATCTTAACGCGTTTGCCGAGCAGCCCGCCCGCGCGGTTGATGCGCTCGGCGGCCAGCCGCGCTCCCCCGACGACGGTCTGCCCGCCCTCGGCCTGGCTGCCGGACAAGGGCGCGGCGACAAACACCGTCACTTCGCCCGATGGCTGCCCGGTCGAGCAAGACGCTAGCAGTAGCATTAGTATTACACAGGCTAGAATACGCCTCATGGGAGTGTCTCCTACTTCTCCGCCTGCGTACGGCTGCGGACTTCCTCCAGCGACTCGACCACGTCCTGGAGGGCGCGGACTTGCTGGGCGATGTTGGTCTGAAGCTCGCGGGCGCGCGCGCCTTCCATGTCCTGGGCCGTCAGCAGGCGCACCTGGGCATAGACGGCGCCCAACGACCCCAACGTGTTTTCGAGTTGGAGGCCTGCGTTCTCCATGGTCCGCCGCAGGGCGTTCAGGTTATCAATCTGGGTCTGGCGCGCTTCCACCGCCGCCCGCAGCTGCGCCTGGGTCTGTGGGTCGGTCGTCGCCCGCAAGCGCTGGGTCAGGCGCTGCAACTCCCCCGGCGCCGTCTGGAAGTCCTGCCTCAGCAGGGTGTCGCCTTCCAGGCTCTCCATGCGTTCGGACAGGCGGTAGATGCCGCTGATCCAGTCGTCAATCTGGCGCACCTGTTCCGAGAGGCGGTCGCGCAGCAGCGAGTTCGGGCGGGTGGCGACCTCCTGGGCCAACTGGTCGTGGTAGGCCAGGGCGCGCTCGACCACAGCCCGATAGCGCGGGTCGCGCAGGCGGCCCGGGTTGTGCTGCTCGCGGAACATGTCGGCCACGACCTGGACGCCGGTCCGGGCGTCAGTGACGCTAGTGATGATCATCAACGCTTCCGCCGCACCCCCTAGCGCCAGCCAGCCCCACCACGGCCACCAGGCGAAGGGCTGGTTGAACAGGGCGGTCAGGATCAGCGTCAGCGCGATGATGACCGCGCTCTCCCAGCGGAAAATGGCGTACTGGAGCATGGCGCCCCAGGCGCGGGAGCGGAGTTCCTTGCGGATAGGGTCGCGGCGCGAGCCAGACGAGCCAGAATCGAAGTCGGTCATAGCAGTAGTTCGTGATGCGTGATGCGTAGTGCGTATTTCGTATTTTCTGGGATACGAAATACGCACTACGGAGTAGGTTAGAAGTACGTCGACAGAATCTTATACAAATCGCGGATGGTTTCCAGCGAGCCGCGCCGCGTCTGGCCGCCGGTCGCGGCGCTGATCTGCTCCAACTTGGGCAGGTCGGCGTCGTTGCCGTAGCCGATGCAGAAGACCACTACGGGCAGCTTGTCCTTGCCCGCCTGGAGATCGCGCACCAACTGGTTGAGTGACGTGCGGCTGCGGTTCTCCAGGCCGTCGGTCATGACGACGATGGCGTTGATCCGCTCGCGGTCGCCGGTGTCCTGGAGACGGCGGTAGACCACCGCCACCGCGTCGAGCAGGGCCGTCTCGCCGCTGGCCGACAGGCCGCGAATGGTGGTGTCCAGCCGGGCACGGTTCTGCGATAGGGGCGCCAGAGGTATCTCGGTCTTGACGCTCGTGCCAAACTCAATCAGGCCGACGCGCTCCTCCTGGCTCGGCACCTGGCGCAGGAACTCACTCAGGGCGTCC
>CAZFUK010000737.1:0-2832 GCA_964522005.1 uncultured Anaerolineales bacterium
CCATGATCTGGAGGAGCATGTTGAACGCGTCGGGGTGGGCCTTCTCGATCTCATCGAACACGACGACCTGGTACGGGCGGCGGCGCACCGCTTCGGTCAACTGGCCGCCCTCGTAGTAGCCGACGTAGCCGGGGGGCGCGCCGACCAGGCGGGCGACGGTGTGCCGCTCCATGAACTCGCTCATGTCCAGGCGAATCATGGCATCTTCCGAGCCGAACATGAACTCGGCCAGCGCCTTGGTCAACTCGGTCTTGCCGACGCCCGTGGGGCCCAGGAAGATGAACGAGCCGATGGGCCGACGGGGGTCCTTCATACCCGCCCGCGCGCGGCGAACCGCCCGCGAGATGGCCTCGATGGCCTCTTCCTGACCGACGATGCGGCTCTTGATGTTGCCTTCCATCTGCATCAGGCGCTCGGACTCCTCGCCCGCGATGCGCATGACCGGCACGCCGGTCCACATGGAGACCACTTCCGCGATGTCAGCTTCGGTCACCTGGAGGACGCTCTCGCCGCGCGGGTCGGCGGCGCCGACGCGCAGTTGCTCGATGCGCTCGCGCAGCCGCACTTCCTGGTCGCGCAGGGCGACGGCCTCTTCGTACTTCTGGTTGTTGAAGGCGTCTTCCTTGAGGCGCTGGATGTCCTTCAGCTCGTCCAGGCTCTCGCGCAGGGACGGCGTGTCGGGCATCTTGTACATGCGCACACGGGAGGCGGCCTCGTCAATCAGGTCAATGGCCTTGTCGGGCAGGTGGCGGTCGGTGACGTAGCGCGAGCCAAGCTGGACGGCGGCGATGATAGCGCTGTCCGATATCTTGAGGCTGTGGTGCGCCTCGTAGCGGGCGCGGATACCGCGCAGAATCTCGACCGCGTCCTCGACCGTCGGCTCCTCGACGTAGACCGGCTGGAAACGCCGCTCCAGCGCCGCGTCCGACTCGATGTGGCGGCGGTACTCGTCCAGCGTCGTCGCGCCGATGCACTGCATCTCGCCGCGCGCCAGGGCCGGCTTGAGGATGTTGGCCGCGTCCACCGAGGACCCCGCCGCGCCCGCGCCGACGAGCATGTGGACCTCGTCAATGAACAGGATGGCCTCGGTGTTCTTGATCTCTTCGATGACGCGCTTCATGCGCTCTTCAAACTGGCCGCGATAGATGGTGCCCGCCACCAGCGAGCCAACGTCCAGCATGAGCAGCCGCTTGTTCTGAAGCTGCGTCGGCACCTCGCCGTTGACAATGCGCTGGGCCAGCCCTTCGACAATCGCCGTCTTGCCGACGCCCGGTTCCCCAATCAGGGCCGGGTTGTTCTTGGTGCGGCGCGACAGAATCTGGATGACACGTTCGATCTCTTTCTGCCGTCCAATGACAGGATCGAGCTTACCCTCCTGGGCCTGGGCGGTCAGGTCAATCGCGAGTTGGTCAAGGACTGGCGTTTGCACGTTCTTCTTGCGCTCCTGACGCGGTCCACTGGGGTTCTGCATGATGGCGCGGGTCGTCTGCGTCCGAATAGCGTCGAGGCTGATGCCGAGGTCCTGGAGGACGTTGACCGCCAATCCGTCGCCCTCGCGGATGAGACCCAGTAGGAGATGTTCGGTGCCGATGTAGTGGTGCCCCATACGCCGCGCCTCGTCCACGGCCAGCTCGATGACCCGCTTGGTGCGCGGGGTCAGGCCGGTCGCACCGCCGACGGAGCTTCGTTGTCCGCGCCCGACCTTGTCCTCGACAATGCGGCGGACCTGGTACGGGTTGACGCCAAGGTCGCGCAAAACGCGCGCGGCCACGCCGGTTTGCTCCTGGACGAGGCCGAGCAGGAGGTGTTCAGTCCCAATGTAGTTATGGTTCAGGCGCTTGGCTTCCTCTTGCGCCAGCATGAGGACGCGCCGCGCTCGTTCAGTAAATCGGTCATCTAACTTGTTAGCCACCGCTTGGTCCTTTCAATAGCGATTGACGGTACGATGAAGCCAGGGCGTCGCTCGTTATTTCGATTCGGGTGTCTCTTCGGTGACGGGCGCCGCCAGGTCCTCGGGTTTGAAGTCGGGGTCGTTGGCGCGCCGCAGGCTCAGCCCCATGCGCTTCTTGACGGCATCCACGCGGATAATCCGCAAGTCAACGATATCCCCCTCCTTCACGACCTCACGCGGGTTCTGGACGGGCCGGTCCGCGAGTTCGGACAAATGGATCAGGCCCTCGACCTCGCCTCGCGTGTCCCCTTCGAGACGCGCGAAAGCGCCGAATTGGGCCAGCTTGGTAATGGTCCCCCGGACGACCTGCCCGAGTTGGTACTGGCTCTCGATCTGCGACCAGGGTTCGGGCTGGAGCCGCTTGAGGCTGAGACCGATGCGTCGGCGCTCGCGGTCCACGTTGAGCACCTGCACTTCGACCTCGTCCCCCACCTTGAGCACCTCGCTCGGGTGGTTGACGCGCCGCCAGGAAAGTTCAGACAGGTGGATCAGGCCGTCCGCCCCGCCCAGGTTGACGAAGGCGCCGAAGTCGGCCAGGCTGATGACCTGCCCGCTGACCACATCGCCCTCTTTCAACTCGGTGAGGAGTTGCTCCTTGAGCGTCTTGTTGCGCTGGCGCATGGCCGCCTGCTCGGAGAGGATGAGGCGGTTGTGCGCCCGGTCCACCTCGATGACCTTGACCCACAGCGTCTGGCCCACCAGGCCGGCCAGGCTCGCTTCGTCGGTCCGGCGGCGGTTGCGCGTCAACTGGGAGGCGGGCACAAAGCCGCGCAGCCGCCCCAGCGGAACGATCACCCCACCCTTGTTGTGGTTCGTAATGGGGGTTTCGAAAATGTCCCCCGACTCGAGGCGACGCTCGGCCTCTTCCCAGTCGCGGTCCA
>CAZFUK010000738.1:0-2829 GCA_964522005.1 uncultured Anaerolineales bacterium
GTTGGTCGGACCTTTTTTTGTTTGGCTTCCCTTCCCCTATGCTCTATAATGTCCGCTTAAGATAGTGATAGCCTTTGAGAGAAGTATGCCGACTGTCCACCGAGAAGATGGCTTCGAGTTCATGATCTATCCGAACGATCACCACCCCGCGCATATCCATGTCCACAAGGCCGGTGCCGTAGTCGTCCTCAATCTCGGTGACGGCCACTCGCCGATAGCCATTCGAGAAGTGATCGGGATGAGCAGGCGAGATGTCCGTAGAGCAGTCAGTATTGCTGAGAGGATGAAAGGGCTACTTCTCGTGAGGTGGAGGGAGTTGCATGGCTGAGATGATTATGTCGGAAGAGGAATTCGAGCGGCAGTACCGAGCGGCACAGCGGCGAGGGCGTCAGACGCTCACCAACACTCCACGCGCCGAAGCTGCCCACTATGATCCTGCGTCCAAGCGTATCATCATCGAGTTTCTGAACCGTAGTACGTTCACCTTCCCCGTTGAGTTGGTCCAGGGTTTGGTGCAGGCGTCGGATGAAGACCTGACGGACATTCGGCTGCTGGCTCAGGGGCTGGCGCTCGATTGGCCGCGCCTGGATCTGCAGTTGTCCATTACGGGGCTACTGGCCGGTCAGTTTGGGACGAAGGTGTGGATGGCTGAGTTGGAGCGGACCGGGCTTTTGCGGTCTTCGTCAGCCGCTTGACAAGTCAACACCAGGAGAAGGACCGTGTACATCCCCAAGCCCTACCGCGAGGACGATACCCAAGTCCTCGTCGAGTTCATGCGCGCCAACAGCTTCGCCATCCTCGTCTCGACCCTGGACGGGCGGCTCTGGGCGTCGCACGTGCCCCTGGTCGTCGCGGTCCAGGACAGCGTGGTCACCCTCAGCGGCCACCTGGCGAAGCCCAACCCTCACTGGCAGGGCTTCGGCGCCGACGAGGCGCTGGTCATCTTCAACGGCCCCCACGCCTACGTCTCCCCCTCGCTCTATGAGAAGCGGGAGAGTGTGCCGACGTGGAACTACATCGCGGTCCACGCCTACGGCGTGCCGCGCGCCGTCCACTATGACCAGACGCCGGAGCGGGTCCAGGCCATGCTGGAGGGGATGATTGACCAGTACGACGCCGCGTACCAGGCGCAGTGGGAGTCCCTGTCGGACAAGTTCCGCCACGGCATGATGAGCGGAGTCGTCGGCTTTGAGATAACGGTGACGCGGTTGGAGGGGAAGTACAAGCTGAGCCAGAACCGGAGCGAGGCCGATCAGATCAGCGTCGCCCATGCCATGCTCCACAGCGCCGACCCGGCGGGCCGGGGTGTCGGCGAGGCGATGCAACAGCGCAAGACGGCCTTGACAAAATTTACAGAATGAACAAAATAAACCCGATGGGGCTGCATAGGTGTGAATTCTGCCAGGAGCGCCGCGTGGCAAGGGGGGAGGTATGGCGGCCGAGACGTTCGGGCGGTGGTTGAAGCGGCGGCGGAGCGGGTTGGGCTTGACCCAGGTCGAGCTGGCCGCCAGGCTCGGCTACTCGTCGGATACCCTCCGCAAGATCGAGGCGGACGAGAAGCGGCCTTCCAAGCAGTTGGCCCAGGCCCTCGCCGTTGCCCTCGAACTGCCCTCCGACCAGCACGCCGCCTTCGTCCGCTTCGCCCGCGACCAGGGCGACCTCCCCGACCTGCCCACGCAGACCGCCACCCTCCCATCTTCCCCCACCTCGACCACTGTCTCCTCCCCACCGCCTAGCGGTACCGTCACCTTCCTCTTCACCGACATCGAAGGCTCCGCCACCCTCTGGGAGCGCTATCCCCAGGCCATGTCCCACAGCCTCGCCCGCCACCACGCCCTCCTGCGCCACGCCATCGAAGCCCACGCCGGCCGCGTCTTCAAGCTCGTCGGCGATGCCTTCTGCGCCGCCTTCCCCACCCCCCAGTCCGCCCTGCTCGCCGCCGTCGCCGCGCAACGCGCCCTCCAGTCACCTGACACCGACTGGGGCGAGACAGGCCCCCTCCACGTGCGCATGGGCCTCCACCTCGGCCCCGCCGAGTGGGACGGCTCGGACTACGCCACCAACGACACCCTCAACCGCGTCGCGCGCGTCATGGGGACGGGACACGGCGGCCAAATCCTGCTGAGCGGGGCGGTGGTCGAAGTGGTGAGCCGCCAACCGGTGGCGGAGGTCGCGTGGCGAGACCTGGGGTTGCATCGGCTGCGCGGGTTGAGCCAGGCCGAACGGCTCTACCAGGTCGTCGCGGCGGGGCTGGCGGACGCCTTCCCGCGCTTACCGACGGCGGTCGTGCGCCACAACCTACCGACGCCCCCGACACCGCTCCTTGGCCGCGAGGCGGAGATGCGGCATGTCGTGTCTCTCCTGCAGCGGCAGGACGTGCGGTTAGTCACGCTGACCGGTCCCGGTGGCACGGGCAAGACGAGGCTCGCCCTCGAAGTCGCGCGCGCGCTGACGGAGGACGGACGACGGACGACGGACGACGGGGGACAGGCTACCCCCCATGGCGGGGGGCAGGCGGAGGACGAAGGGCGAAATACGCATTACGCATTACGCACTACGGACGGCGTCTTCTTGGTCAACCTGGCGCCCGTCAGCGACCCCGGCCTGGTCGTCTCGACCATCGCGCAGACGCTGGAGGTGCGGGAGCAGGCGGGGCGGCCCTTGCTCGACAGTCTCAAGGACTACCTGCGCGAGAAGGAGACGTTGCTGCTGCTGGACAACTTCGAGCAGGTGGTCGAAGCCGCCCCGGTCGTGGCCGACCTGCTGGCCTACGCGCCCGCGCTCAAGGTGCTGATCACCAGCCGTGTCCCGCTGCACGTCCGAGGCGAG
>CAZFUK010000739.1:0-1091 GCA_964522005.1 uncultured Anaerolineales bacterium
AGGAGCAAGCATGACATTAGCCCCGCCTCTGATGCCTCTGCTTGAGGAAGACCAGGATACCACCGTCCTGCTGACGCTCAACCTCGAGTCCGTCGAACTGACGGACGATCAATTCGAGCGCCTGTGCGCCGACAACCCGGAACTCGTCTTCGAACTCAGCGCCGAGCAGGAGTTGATTGTCATGTCGCCTACTAGCATCAAAACCGGCCGGCGGAACAGCAAATTGAGTGTTCGGTTAGGCGTCTGGGCGGAGGCCGACGGCACGGGCTATGCCTTCGACTCGTCCACGATGTACACGCTGCCCAACGGGGCCAAGCGGTCCCCCGATGCTTCCTGGATACGCCGCGAACGGGTGGACGCGCTGGATGAGGACGAACAGGACCGTTTCGCCCATATCGTCCCCGACTTCGTGGTTGAGTTGCGCTCCAAGAGTGACAGTTTGCGGCGTTTGCGAGCCAAGATGGAGGAGTACATCGCCAACGGGGTGCGGCTGGGTTGGCTCATAGACCCCCGCACGCGCACGGTGTACGTCTACCGCCCCGGCCAGCCCGCCGAAGAACTCCACGACCCGCAACCCCTTAGCGGCGAGTCGGTCCTGCCGGGCTTTACGCTGAACGTGGCAGAGATATGGTGATATAACATCCTCCATTTTCCCGAAATCTCGCTAAACTCAGGCTAAACACCGTATCTCAGAGTTGACAAGCCGCGTTATCTATGCTAGAATGACCCAAGTACGGTAGCAAGCACCTGTTGGCACGCACGGAGCGTCCATGTCCCGCCACGGCCTCTCGATTATCCTCCTTAGCAGCAACCTTCTCGTCATTGTAGTCGAGAGGGTTACACGCGCTGAGGGGCGGTAGATAGGCCGCACACCACGACACACGGTTGGTCCAAACCCCTCAGCGCAGGCTGAGGGGGTTTTTTGATGACGACAACCGAACCCGCGCGACCTGGCCGTCGCGCCCTCTGAGGTCAATGACGCCTTCGCCAGCCTGGCCGCCCTCCCGCTTACAAGCGCGGATGGATCGGCCACTCGCGCAGGCGTTGTTTTTTATATCTTCTGTCCTAGAAGTTAATGCTTGAACAAGGCG
>CAZFUK010000739.1:1101-2819 GCA_964522005.1 uncultured Anaerolineales bacterium
TGAGGGGTTTTTTGATACCCGGGACTGAGGACGAAGGATGGAGGACGGACACGGAAGTGCCGACCCACGTCCGTCTACCGTCGTCCGTCATCCGTCACAATCAAACCCGCGCGACCCGGCCGTCGCGCCCTCTGAGGTCAATGACGCCTTCGCCAGCCTGGCCGCCCCCACGCCCTCGCGCGTGGATGGGCCGGCCGCTCGCGCAGGCGTTGTTTTTATAGCTTCTGTCCTGGAAGTTAATGCCTGGACAAGGCAACGCCTTGTTCTACCCATCGTTCGACCTAACACGGAGGACCGGAGGACTTATGAAGAGAACGGGCGGGCAGATTGTGTGGGAAGCTCTCAAGCGCGAAGGGGTGGATGTCGTTTTTGGCTACCCGGGCGGCGCGATTCTCCCAACCTACGACGCGATGGTGGACTACGACATCCATCACGTCCTGGTCCGACACGAGCAGGGCGCGTCGCACATGGCCGACGGCTACGCGCGGGCGACGGGCAAGGTAGGCTGCTGCATCGCCACCTCCGGTCCGGGCGCGACTAACCTCATCACGGGCCTGGCGACGGCCATGCTCGATAGCTCGCCCGTGGTGGCGATTACCGGCCAGGTCGGCAGCAAGGCCATCGGCACCGACGCCTTCCAGGAGACCGACGTCACCGGCGTCTCGATGCCCGTGACCAAGCACAACTACCTGGTCACGGACGTGCGCGAGTTGCCCCGCGTCATGCGTGAGGCGTTCCACATCGCCCGCAGCGGGCGCCCCGGCCCGGTCCTGGTGGACATCGCCAAGGACGCCCAGCAGGCGACGCTGGAGTTTGAGTGGGACGAGCGGCCCATCCGTCTGCGCGGCCACCGCCCGCAGCCGCGCGCTGTCTCCGAGAGCATCGCCAAGGCGCTCGACATGATTCGGAGCGCCAAGCGGCCCGTTATCCTGGCCGGCCACGGCATCGTCCTGTCGGGCGCCTACCGCGAGGTGCGCGAGTTCGCCGAGAAGACCAACACCCCCGTCGCCCTGACGCTGCTGGGCATCGGCGCCTTCCCGCGCTCCCACCCGCTGTGCCTGGGACCGATGGGCATGCACGGCGAGGCGTATGTCAACCGCGCCATCCAGGAGTCCGACCTGCTGCTGGCCTTCGGCATGCGCTTCGACGACCGCGTCACCGGCAACCTCAAGATGTATGCCCCCCACGCTCGCAAGATCCACATCGAGATTGACCCCACCGAAGTGAACAAGAACGTCAAAGTGGACGTCGCCATCATCTCCGACCTGAAGGACGCTCTGGAGCAGATCAACCCGCTGGTTGAGGCGGCCGACCACAGTGAGTGGATCGCTGCCATCCAGTCCTGGATGCAGGACACCCACGCCCGCGACATCATCCGCCAGGACCCCGGCGGCAAGCTACTCAGCCCCCACGTCGTGCTCGACCTGTGGCGGGCGACCGAGGGCAACGCCATCACCGTGAGCGATGTCGGCCAGCACCAGATGTACGAGATGCAGTACTACGGCCACGACCGGCCCAAGACGCTGATCACGTCGGGCGGGCTGGGGACGATGGGCTTCGCGCTGCCCGCCGCCATCGGAACCAAGATGGGCCGGCCGGACGAGGAAGTGTGGGTCGTGGCGGGCGACGGCGGCTTCCAGATGACGATGGCCGAGCTGGCGACGTGCGTCCAGGAGAACATCGAGCTGAAGATCGCGGTGGTCAACAACAACTACCTG
>CAZFUK010000740.1:0-2814 GCA_964522005.1 uncultured Anaerolineales bacterium
TCACGACGCAGGACCTGGTGATTACCATTCTAGAGCCGACTCTGGCGCCGACGGCGACCGCCGAGCCGACGGCCCGCCCCCCCGTGCGGCCCCGCGTCCCAACCGTCCCAGCGGCCCCCTTGTTGCCCCGGCCACCCGCCGCGGCCCCTGTCGTTCCCACGGCCCGCCCGGTCGTCACGCGGCCGCCGGTCGTCGTGCCGCCCCCGCCGCCCCCGACCGCCCTCCCGCCGGCCTGGCGGGCGCCGGTCCAGACGCCGGGGAACTGGACGCGGCCCAAGCCAGCCACCCCCGTTCCATAACCCCTCACCTGTGTCGCCAGCCGCCCACAACAGCACAGCCGCATAAAAGACATAGCCTGGACACCGCCGCCGCGCGGTGTCCAGGCTATTATCCCTGAGAGGGGGAGGTTAATCTTTCACTATCGCTGTACTATACTGTACTATAATGGGGCGGCATGAAACCGGGATTAAGCGAGCGTGAGAGTCAGATAAGAACAGGTGTAAGGCATGGTACGCCTGCCCCCGCTGAAACTTTTCAGCCCCCCAGTCGTGTGATTCCCTGATACAGGAGCCGGGTGTGGAAGCCGACGAAACCCTGGTCCAGCGTTACCTGGCGGGCGACCGCGACGCCTTTCGCCAACTCGTCGAGCGGCACACGCCCGCCTTGTTTAACCTTGCCTACCGGTTGACCCGCGACCGGGAGGAGGCGGCCGACATTACCCAGGAGGCGTTTCGCAGGGCCTTCGAGGCCCTGCCGACCTCACGCACCGACCTGCCGTTCAAGCCCTGGCTATTCCAGATCGCGGTCAACCTGTGTCGAGACTGGGCCAAGCGCCGCCGTCCCATCCCCCTGACTGACCTGGCGCGTGAACCAGACGACGGGGCGGAGCGGGAAGACGCCGCCGACAGCCTGCCGGATACCAGCCCGCTGCCCGTGGCCCTGGTCGAGGCGGAAGAGACGCGCCAGGCGCTCCAGCGCGCCATCGAGGACCTACCAGCGGCCTACCGCGCCGCGATTGTCCTGCGCTACATGGAAGACATGTCCTACCAGGACATCGCCGCCACCCTGGGCCTGCCCCTGAACACCGTTCGCACGCACCTGGCCCGCGCCAAGAAGGCGCTCCAGACACGCCTGAAAGCCGAGTTGGGTGACACCTGACAGATGAGCGTATGCAACACCTCGCGCCTGATATTCTAGATGCCTACGCCGAGGGTCTGCTGACCCCGGCCGAGCGCGCTGTGGCGGATACCCACCTGGCGGTCTGCGACCACTGCCGGCTGGCCCTGGTCAGCCTGGCCCAGATGGGGGACCTGCTGCGGGCGCAAACACCGGTCGCGCCGCCGCCGAACCTGGCCGCCACCATCATCGGGCGGCTCGAACCGACGCTGCCGGCGCTCGACCCGGCCCCGGCACCCCGGGCGCCGAACTGGCCGCGCGCCGTCTGGAACGGCCTGGAGGCCGCCGCCGCCTGGCTGCTGCTCATCATCCTGGGCGGGGAAACCGTCCTCTCCGCCTACCGCAGCGGCCTGGGTGACCTGGCCTGGCTCTTCCAGTCGCACCCCGATCTCCTGTCGGCCTATCCCGCCGAAGCCTTCTACGCTGTGCTGGAGGCCCTGCCCGTCATCGAGTTGAGCCTTACCCTGGTCGTCCTGGTGGTGGCAGTCTGGCTCATGCAGCGCTTCGTCGCCACCTTGCCGCTGGGGAGTCGGGCGTGAGGGGCGGCCTGCGCGCGCTCGGCTGCGGCGTCGCCCTGGCCCTGCTGGTCCTGCTGGGCATCAGCCTGTGGGTAGGGATGCGCGTCGGGATGGCGGCGGTCTGGGAGCGAGGCCGAGGCGAAGCGCCTCCCGCCGCCAGCCTCCCCGGCGTCGCCTGGGTCCACCGCGCCCTGGGCCGCTCCGGCCACGGCGTCGTGGCGGACATTGATAGCGTGGCCGGGCAGACCCTGCTGGTGACCGACCGCCAGGGTGAACGGCGGGTCATACAGGTTACCCCCGACACCCGCTTCCTGGCCGGCAGCGCCCGGCCTTCGGCGCGGGTGGGGGAAGGTGGGCTGGCCCAGTTCCCAGAGCTGCACCCGGGCGCGCGTATCATCGTGCTGGGTCGGCCCCGCGACGACGGCGTGATCGAAGCGCGCGTGCTGCGCATCATTCCCGCCGACGCTCCCCCGTCGGAGCGGCGCCGGGACAACCCGTGAGGCGCCCAGAGGGGGGATTCTCTTAAGGCTTTCTTACTCTTCTCTTATGCGGTTTTCACAGGTTAGCGACTGACTAGCGTATAATGTAAGTATGGCTCGTGCGACGGGCCTGAATTGATGATGCTGGAGGTAAAGCATCCATGACCACACCGACCCCCGCAGCGCGGCGCACGCGGAAGAACCCGTGGCGCCGCCTTGTTACGCCCCTCGTTGTCCTGATTGTCGTCGGTATCGCTGTCGCGCTCGGCTACCGGCAGATTCAAAGCGCGCGGGCCGCGGCCACGACAGGCATCGAAACCCGTCCAGTGACACGCGGCACGCTCACCGCGACGGTCGCCGCGGCGGGCAATATCCAGTCCGCCGCCCAGGTCTATCTAAACTTTAGTTCGGGCGGCATCGTCAAAGAGGTCCTGGTCAAGGAAGGCGACCGCGTCAAAGCCGGCGCGCCTCTGCTGCGCCTCCAGTCCGACGACCTGGAACTCTCCGTCGCGGCCCAGGAAGCCAACCTGCGTAACGCCAAGCTGAAGCTCGAACAGACCAAGCAGGGCGCGAAGAACACCGACGTGATCTCGGCGCAAGCCCGGCTCGACGCGGATAATGCCGCGCTGGCTAAGCTCAAG
>CAZFUK010000741.1:0-2814 GCA_964522005.1 uncultured Anaerolineales bacterium
CTGGGGCGAGGTTTCGACCAGCTTGCCCGCCAGCGGGTCGTCAAACAGGGCGTAGACGACATCCGAGCGGTTAGGCTTGAGGAAGGCCGGGTGTTCGATCATGCGGGCCAGGCCGTGCATGGCGGCGACGACGCGGCCCGACCAGTCGTCAAACAGCAGCGGGCCAACCTTGACGTCGAAATCAGCCGGGCTGGTCTTGGCGCCCGTCCAGCCGGTCTCGGCGCCGAACACATAGGGGTAGAACGAGCCGGACGGCTGCTGGTAGTGGCCGTGGTCGCCCCAGTCGGTGTTGAGCATGCCAATGGCCCCGTGCTCAATGCCGGCCTGCACATAGCCCTGGATGTTGCCGACCGCGTTGGACAGGCGCGGGAACAGGGTGTTCCAGCTAGACGTGCCGGGGCAAACCATGAAGCGCCGCCCGGCCTTCTCGATGGCTTCCACCGTCGGATACGTCGGCAGGTTCTCGTAGCGCCAGTCCAGCAGGGTGATGTCATCGGGGATGGCGGGGATGAGTTCGGGGTGGTCGAACAGGATGTCGGCCCACATCTGAACCCGCTTGCCATACTTCGCGCTCAGGTCGCGCAGGCGGAGGATGTGGTCCAGGTAGAGTTGGGCCTTGCCTCGTTCACCCACCAGGGCCTTGGACTGCCCCAGGCCGTGGTCATACGTCTCGTCACAGTCAATATTGAACTGCGACGACGCGAACAGCGGCAGCATCTCCCCGTAGACCTCGTCCAGCAATTGATACGTCTCCTCGCGGACAGGCGAGAGCGTCCACTTCCACGGCGTCTCGGCCAGGTGCTCGTAGTCCCGCTGGCTCAGCAGGTGGCGCTGGTGGCCGAAGGATTGGAAGTTGGGAACTAGCTCGACGTGGCGGGCCTGACAGTAGCCGTCTAGCTCCACGATTTCCTCAGCCGTCAGGGCGCCCATCGCCTCCCCGAACTCGCGCCGGCTGTTGACGAGGAAGGTGTGCTCGGTGTAGAGTTGGAACTGGTTGATCTTGAAGTGGGCCAGCAGGCTGATGAGCCGCTTGAGGAAGGGCACGCTCGCCACGCGAGCACGGGAGATGTCGAGCATCAGGCCGCGCTGGGCCAGGACCGGCTTGTCGGTGATGGCGAGGGCGGGCAGGCCGCGTCCGCACGTCTTGAGAATTTGCGCCAGGGTCTGGACACCGTAAAATAGACCCGCCTCACCCGCCGCCTGGATAGCGACGGCATCCGGCCCGATCTCCAGGTGGTAGCCTTCGGGGCCGAGGGTGCTCACGGGGCCGTCGCCGGGGCGCAGTTGGAGGGTAATCGTGTTGACCGCCGGCGAGGTGTCGGCCGCCGTCTCAATGGCGGGCTGGAGACCGCTGAGTTGGCTGATCCACTGGACCAGGTCATACGCGGCGAAGCGCGTCGCGGCCGAGGCTTCCGAGTGGAGCAGAATGCGGGTGAAGCTGTCGAGGGTGAAAGAGCCGTCGCGCGATTCGATTTGGAAGGGTTGCGGAATCAAGAGGGGTTGGGGCATGTGCCGCCTCCACGGGGTTAAGGATTGGGCTGGTCTAGACAGGCTAATTGTACGGAGAAACGGCGAATGAGTGAAATAAACGCGCTGGACCCCTCCGCCGTCCCCTACCCTACGAAGGGAGGAGGGGGCTTTGTCGTCGGCGTGGATGTGGGCGGGACCAAAATCGCGGCGGCCGTGGTGGACCGCGCGGGACGGCGGCTGGGCCGGGTCCAGTGTCCGACGGCCGTGGGCAGCGCCGAGCGCACCCTGGCGAGCATCGCGGACGCCGTGCGAGGGGCAGTGCGGGCGGCGGAGCTGACGCTGGCCGACATCGAGGCCGTGGGGCTAGGTATCCCGGGACAGGTGGACCCGCGGGCGGGCGTGGGCCGCTACTCGGTCAACCTGGGCTGGCGCGACGCGCCGGTACGGGCCTATCTGCAAGAAAGTCTGGGGCTGCCCTGCGCCATTGAGAACGACGTGAGCGTCGCGGCGCTGGGCGAGAGCCATGTGGGCGTCGGCCGTGGGCTGCCGTCGCTGGTCTACCTGGTCATGGGCACGGGCATCGCCGCGCGTGTGGTTATCGAAGGACGCCTGTATCGTGGGGTCAACGGGCTGGCGGGGGAGATCGGCCACCTGGTCTTCGACCCGGACGGCCCCCTGTGCAAGTGCGGGGCGCGGGGCTGTCTGGAGGCCATCGCCTCTGGCCCAGGTATTGCTGCGCGAGCGAGAGAGGGGCTGGCCGTCGGCCGGGCGAGCACTTTGGACGACGTCCTGACGCGGTGCGGAGCGGTGAGAGCGCACGACGTGTTCGCGGCGGCTGACGCGGGCGATGCCTGGGCGGCCGAGGTTCTGGACGCGACGGCCCGCTATCTCGGCCAGGGGGTCGGCTATCTGCTCATGCTGTTCGACCCGGCGGTGGTGGTATTAGGTGGCGGGTTGGCCCACACTGGCCCGCGTCTGATTCAGGGGCTACACGCCGAGCTAGCGCGGCAGGCTGGCATCTCGTCTGTCTTGCGGGTGCAGTACCACCCCGACAAGGTGGTCGTCAGCCCCCTGGGTGACGATGCGGCGTTGCTAGGGGCCGCGGCGTTGGTGCAGACCGCCGCGCGGGGCTGAAGCCTCGCGTTTAGCCCGTCAGGGCTTCGCCTGAGTAGCCCGCTGCTTCAGCAGCGGGCGGCGCTGGGCATGGGCGCGAATATTTCGAACACGAGTTACGTGGTGATGGCCGCGCAGGGCTGAAGCGCCCGCGCTAGGCAGGCAAAGCCCAAGGGGCTAAGCCCTTAGCCCGTCAGGGCTTCGCCTGAGTAGCCCGCTGCTTCAGCGGCG
>CAZFUK010000742.1:0-2813 GCA_964522005.1 uncultured Anaerolineales bacterium
CCCCCCTCCGCCACCGGGTGCGCTTGCTCCTCGCGTTCATCACGCTGGCCCTTGGCGCCCTGCTGACGTTCCAGGTCGTACTGGGCCAGTTGCCTAGTGATACCTGCCCCCCCATTCCCGGCTGGAGTACCCCCGTCCTGATTTCCCGGCGCGACGCCTCCGATGCCGACCACCCGCGCCTCGCCGCCGGCCTGATCGACCCCCAGCGCGGCGTTTCGGGCGTCTATATCGTCTGGGACCAGACCCGCCCCGGCGGCGGCCCCAACGACCGCGACGTGTGGTACCGCACCTTTGCCGCTGGCGTGGGCCAATTGTCCTTCTCCACCCAGTTGGGCGAGGGCGTCCACCCCGATGTCAGCCTCGGCGAGGACAGCGTCGCCCACATGGTCTGGTTCCTGCCGGACACCCCCGGCAGCCCCATCGGCTCGCTGGTGCACACCGCCAGCAATCAACTCGGCTCAGGCCCGACCTACGAGCACGTGGTCCACAACACGACCCTGGTCACCGACGCCGACGGCAGCCCGGCCGTCCTCACCACGAGCCAGGGCCTGTATGTCGTCTGGCCCCAGCGGGACGCGGACGGGTCGCGGCTCTACAGCGCGTTCCAGGCGCAGCCGGGCGAGCAATTTGTCGGCAACCTCCCCCTCTTCCTCGACAATCCCGCCGCCAGCCTCGGCTATAACCCCCGCCTGGCCCTCGGTCCCAACCACGAACCGAGCCTGACCTGGATTCAACCCACCCTGTTTAACGGGAACACCAGCCCCCAGCTTGTCCATACCTACAAACCCCAGGGGGAAGGCTGGTCCAGTGTGGTCACCGACATCTCGCTCGATCTGTTCGCCGATACCCAGCGCGACGTGACCTCGGCCAGCCTCACCGCCGAGCCAGGCGGCGGCCTCTTCGCCCTGTGGGAGTCGGTCCAGGGCGCCGACCACGGCCTCTACTACGCCGCCTATAGCTACTTGCCCGGCCTGGGTTGGACATGGGGCGTGCCGGTGCGGGTGGCCGGCCCCGGCAACACAGCCGGGCGGCCCAGCGTCGTCTTCGCCCGCAGCCGACTCTTCGCGCTCTGGCACGACGAGGCCGGCCTGCGCGCCTTGAATATCCAGGATGCCCCGGCCCCCACGCCGGGGGTTGACCCAAACTGGAGCCTGCCCACCAGTGTGGTGCCCCAGAGTGTGCGCGACCGCTCGGCCCTCGCCATTGACGCCAACGGCTCCCAGTACATCGTCTACGTCCAGGAGGAGAACGGCGCCAACCGTGTCTGTCTGGCCTGGCAGACCGGCGACATCCCGCCCACCTACACCCCCCCACCGCCCACCGCCACCCCGACCCCGACCGTGACCCGCACCCCGACCGCCACGCGGACCGTGACGCCTACCCGGACCGCGACGCCTACCCGCACGCCGACGCGAACCCTCGTCCCCACGCGGACGACCACCGCCACCCTGGAGCCAACCCTCACCCCCACCGTCACCGTGACCCGCACGCCTGGCCCGACCTGGACCCCCAGCGCGACGTGGACGCCCTCGCTGACGCCCACGCCGACCGACACGCCCACCGTCGGCCCCTCCGCCACCATCACGCTGACGCCCAAGTCGGCTGTCTCGACCGAGACGCCCACCCCTAGCCCCTCGCCGCCCGCCACAGCGACGCCCAGCGTCACTCCCACGCCGACGCCCGACCGCCGCTTCCGCCTCCATCTGCCCTTTGTCACACGTGGCGGGATTGGGTAAACAACAGACCTGACCGGTGTGGACGGCCAGGTCTGGGTCCGCTCTCGCCGCGCCTGGCTAGTAGCCGACCGCGCAGCCATCCTTGCGAGGGTCGGAGCCGGCGTGGAGCATGCCCGTCGCCGGGTCAATCATAATCACCTGCCCGCCGCCGTACTGCATGAACTGGTCTGGCGGGGTGACACGCACCGTGTGGCCGAAGCCCGCCAGGCTGTCCGCCAGGTGGGCCAGCCCAGGCTCCAGGCTGACCGCGCCGCTGAGCGGGTCCACACTCCAGCGGGGCGCGTCGAGCGCCGCTTGTGGATCCATCCCGAAGTCCACCATGTTGGTCAGCACCTGGATATGCCCCTGCGGCTGCATAAAGCCGCCCATCACGCCGTAGGACAGCCACGGCTGGCCGTCGCGGAAGGCCATGGCCGGAATAATTGTGTGGTAGGGTCGCTTACCCGGCGCGACCACGTTGGGATGGTCCGGCTGGGCGCTGAACAACGCGCCCCGGTTCTGGAGGGCGATACCCCAGTCGCGCACCACCAGCCCTGACCCAATGCCCATGTAGTTGCTGTTGATGAACGAGACGGCCATGCGGTCGGCGTCCACTACGGTCAGGTAGACCGTATCGCTGGCCGGGCTGAAGGACGCGGCCGGGTAGCGGCCGGCCGCCTGGGCCTGGACCTCGCCGCGCCGTCGGGCGCCGTAGGCCGGGCTGAGCAACTGGTCCAGGGGCGCGGGCGCGAACTGTGGGTCCGCGACGTAGGCCAGGGCGTCGGCCCAGCCAATGCGCATTGCCTCAATCAAGTGGTGCGTCGTCGTCAGACTGCCAAAGCCCTCGGCCGCCAGGTCCCAGCCTTCGGCCACGGACAGGGCCACCAGGGCGGCCAGCCCCTGCCCGTTCGGCGGCGTCTCGTACAGCCGCACGCCGTGATAGTCCACGCTAATCGGTTCCTCCCACGTCGAGGTGTGAGCGCGCAGATCGGCCTCGGTCAGCACACCGCCGGCCGCCCCGACCGTCTCAGCGATGGCGCGGGCGACCGGCCCCTGGTAGAACGCGTCGCGCCCGCCTTCGGCAATGGCGCGCAGGGC
>CAZFUK010000743.1:0-2788 GCA_964522005.1 uncultured Anaerolineales bacterium
GGCGGCGGCCCAGGGGCACGGGCACCGGCGTATCCGAGGGCTTGTCAATCGGCTAGCCGGGGCGCCCGGCGGGTTGGGCGGGCGCCTGGCCCGGCGCGGCGGACTGGGCTCCGCTTGGCGCGCTGGCCGCGCCCGGGGCACTGGCCGCGCCCGGTGCGGCTGCGCTCGGCGCGCCTGTGGCGGCCGGGCGGTTGACCATCCGACCGACGGTGAAGGCGAGACCAAAGACCAGGAGGGCGGCGAGGGCCAGCCCACCCCAGGTGAGGACACGCATGTTCAGCCGAATCTGGACATTGTCGCTGCTCTGCGTGCGTCGTTGACTCATGACACGGGCCTCCTCAATCTATCTGCTACGGGTGTATTACAGCGTGTAAGAGTTCGCATGTAGAACGCGACCGGGGCGGCGGAGATACGGGCGACGACCCGCCAGGCGCGTATCTTTTCCCCCCTGAGCGCGTTATTGTGAGTGTCCGCCTTACGGCCTGTAAGAGACGAGTTGCGCGCGGCGAAAGAGGCGTCCCGTGAAACGAATGATCCAGAGCTTCAAGCTAGACCAGCGAGGATTGGCCCGCGTCTTTGGCGAGCTAGAGGCGCGTATCATGGAAGCCGTCTGGGAGTTGGGGCCGGCGACGGTCCAGGAGGTGTGCGACCACCTCGGCCCCGACCAGAACTACAAGACGGTCATGACCGTGATGAACCGCCTGGTCGAGAAGAACGCCCTCTTGCGCCACCGCGACGCGCGCGCCTTTATCTACGAAGCTGCCGCCTCGCGCGACGCCTTTGTCCAGGATGTCTCGCGCCACGTTGTCGAAGGATTGCTCCAGGATTTCGGCCCCGCCGCCATCGCCCAATTCCTGGCAGCCATGGATACCTCGCCGGAGAGTCTCGATGCCCTACGCAAGCTCATCGAGACAGGACACCCCGGCCAGGAGGGCTAGCGATGATTGAAATCCACTGGCGGGGTGGTCGGCCGGGGGCCGATGGCCCCTTCTATGCCTTGCTCATCGTCGGGCTGGCGCTGCTGGCCGGACTGCTTGGGTTCATCCTCCACTACTCCCCGACCATCACCAGCCAGGCGGTGGATGCGTGTCTGGCGGCCACCGAGACCGTCTACACCCTGTCCACGGCCCTGCTCGTGCCCTGGTCGTTCATCAGCATCATCGTCGGCTTTGCCCTGGCCTCGGCCGTCTGGCAAATCGCCGCCACCCACCACCTGATTCACGGTCTGCTGCGCCGCCGCGTGGCCGCGCCAGACAGCGTGGCCGCCACGGCGCACGCCGTGGGTATCGCGGCCCTGGACCTGGTGGAGGACGGGCGCCCGCTGGCCTTCTGCTACGGCTTCGTCCACCCGCGCGTGTGCCTCACGACGGGCATGCTCGACCTGCTCAACGCGGACGAGCTGCGCGCCGTCCTGCTCCACGAGGCCCACCACGTCGTCAGCCGCGACCCGCTCAAGATTCTGGTCAGCCGCGCGCTGGGCATTGGCCTGTTCTTCCTGCCCGCCGCCCAGGACCTGCGCGACCGCTACCTGGTGGGCAAGGAAATCGCGGCCGACGCCAGCGCCGCGCACACCGTGCGGAGTGAGCTGCCCCTGGCGAGCGCGTTGCTCAAGCTCCTGTCCCACGGCGGTGGCACGCTCCCCTCGACGGTCGCCGCCATCGGCGCGTTCAACCTGACCGAGGAGCGCATCCAGCGCATGGTGCGCGGCGCGCCGGCCGAGCGTGCCCGCCTCGACGGCCGTCGGCTGCTGCTCAGCGGCCTGGTCATCGGCCTCATCTACCTGGCGAGCTACCTGCCCCTCGCCGCCGCCGCTCATGCCGCCACAAGCGTGGACGAGTGCTCGCAGACGAGCCTGATCGCGAACTAGCCCTCCGTCTTTTCGCGCCCGTCGAGCGTATCCAACTCCCTTCGGGCGCGTTATTTAGCTTGATAAGTCTTACGGTGCGTAAGAGAGAGCGCGAAAATGGCCTCCTGCGCCCGTATCTCCGCCCAACCAGGCGGCGTTATTAGGGTACAACGCTCTTACGCCCTGTAAGACAATCCCCCTAGTGTTAGGAGTCAGGGATGCTCAGACGCACTCTCGTCGGTTTGATAGTGATCGCGGCCCTGGCGCTCGCGGCCTGTCAGCCCAGCGCGGTCACCACGCCCGCGCCAGCCGCGCCGACCGGCATCGTCCTCCAACCCGCGCAGAACCAGCCGGCGCCCGGCGCGCAGTTGCAACCGCAGGCGCAGCCGCAAGCGCCTGCCGGTCAGCCGAAGGCCCCGGCGGCTCAACCGGACGCCGCGCAGCCGACCCCAGCGCCCGGCTTCGTCCAGGGATCCGAGCAGGCCCGCTCCCAGGTGTACGACGCTCCCCGCTCGCCCAACGCGAGCCAGGGCGAAGCGCGGCCCACCACCGAACCCGCGCCGGCTAAGGCCCTCGGCCCCGCCAGCCCCAGCCAGAACCGCCTCCTCTACGTCCGCAGCGGCCGGATCTGGACCGCCACCGCCGACGGCAAGGATCGCAAGTCCATCCTGGGCGACAACGTGCCCCAACTGTGGTCGCCGCCCAAGGACCCGGGCCGCGCCTGGGTCTCGCCTTCGGGCAAGTGGGTGACCTACTACGCCGGTCCGGCCGGCGGGGTCTGGCTGACCGACCTGGAGACCGGCGCGAGCCGCCAACTCATGGAGCGCGGTATCCCCGGCCCGAACACGGTCAACGAGAAAGAGGCCGACAAGATCACGCGCAAGCTGATGGAGCAGGAAGTGGCGTGGGCGCCAGATGAGAGCCAGTTCGCCATCCTGGCCG
>CAZFUK010000744.1:0-2783 GCA_964522005.1 uncultured Anaerolineales bacterium
AGTAGACGGCGTTACAGCGATCCGTGTCAAACTCGTCGCCCCACGGCCACAGGCGCCCCTCGATTCCGCGCGCCGCGCGTTCCCACGCGGCCTCGGTGGGCAGCCGGTAGAAGCCCTGCGGCTTGCCCAGCGCCTCGGCCAGCCAGTGGCAGAAGGCGACCGCCTCATACCAACTCACGCCGACGCGGGGGTGGTTGGGCGTCTGGAAGACGGGGGCGAAGTCGCGCGGCCCCTCGACCCCCTTACTGGTCCGCCACTCCCAGCCGGCCTTGGTCCAGTAGCCACGGTTGGCGTACCCCTTCGCCTTCATGAACAGGTCATACTGGGCGACAGTGACCGGGTAGCGGCTAATGCAATAGGGCTGTTGGATGAGGCGGCAGGTGAACTGGGGCGTCTCGTCATCATAGATCGTGTAGGTCTCCCCCAACGCGCTGACCGTCTGGCCCTCCGGGCTGCCCACGAGGAACGGGCCCGCGGGGACCGTGACCCACTCGAGATGGGGAACCTCACGGCCTTTGACGCTGGTGACGCCCACCCCCGGCCGAGGGTCGCCCAGCGCGCCCAGGGCGCGTCCAGCCGCAGCGCGGTCCACGGGCGCCAGGTGCCCCCCCTCACATAGCGCCCTCAGCCAGTCGCGGACATTGTCCAGGGTACGGCGGTTCGCGGCGTTGGCAGGCTGACGGTACAGCCGCGTCTCCTCCAGAACCTGACCCGCCAGGAGCGCCGCCCACCAGTCGAGGTCAGTCGCGCCCGCTACTCGTTCGGCCGTGGGCGCGTGGGGGCACAAACAGTCCACCAGCGCCCAGCCCGCGAAGGGCGTTCCGCCTCGGGTGACTTTAGCGCCCGCCAGCCGCACGGCTTCGCGCCAGCGCTGCGGGTCCTGGCGGGTCTTCTCGACGAGCAGGGTAGGAAAGTCTTGCTGGGTCAGATAACGCGCCGCCAGGTACTCCTGGAAGGTGCGGTGCGGGAAGGTGTACTTTTCGTTGGCATGCGGAATGAGTAACCCCGCGCGCTGGCTGATATACTCGATGATGGCCGTGTGGCTGATGGTCTGATGATGCCTCTCGGCCAGTTTGGCGATGGCGTAGACCAGGTCCTTCTCCTCAATATCCGCCGTCCCTGCCAGGTCGGTGTCTTTCGGTTTGGGTTGAAGGTCGTGGGCCTCGTAGGCGACCTGCTCTAAGGCGCGCTCCAATTCCTCGTGGGGAATGCGCAGCCATTCGCTCAGGCTGGGTTGACGCAGAACGACCTCGCCCTGCTGGTTGAGAACGACTTTGCGCCCTTCCCAGGCATTGAGCAACAGCTCGACGCCGGCGTGGTAGAGTTCTTCGCGGCTCTCGGGCAACTGACGGCTGGAGGCATGCAGCGAGGCCATCAGCGTCAGCAGCAGGGGGCGCTCGGCCAATTCCCGCAGATGCTCCAGGCGGCGCATCGCGTCTTTGAGGTTCGCCCCCAGGCCCGCCGCCTCTTCGGCCCGCAAGCCGCGTCGGACCCGTAGGTGGGCATACCAGGCCTCGATAAACTGGTCAATCTGCTCTGGACTGAACGGGGCCAGGACGGCTTCCTCAAACTCGCTCAACCGCCAGCCCTGCCGGTCATAGGCATAGGTCCGGCTGGTGAGGAGGATGCGCAAGGATGGAAACGCTTTCTGAATCGTCTGGATGACCCCCTTGATCTCCTGGCGGCGTTGCTGGGCCTGGGGAAATTCGTCCAGGCCATCCAGGATGAGCAGACCTCCGTCTTCAGACCGCCAGTGAGTCTCCAGGTAGGGCGCGAAGTCGGCCAGGTTATTGTTCGCCAGTTCGCCTGTAATGTAGTCCCACAGGCGCGCCTGGCCGCTGGCCGCGAAGTGGCGCAGGGTGACAAAGACCGGGAGGGGCCGCCCCCGCCAGCCTGTCAGGTACGAGAGGTTGGCTTCCTGGCGTCCTAACCGCTCGCCGGCCAGGCAGAGCGCCAGGTAGCGGGCGAAGGTAGTCTTGCCGGACCCCGGCGCGCCGAGGAGGACGGCGTACTGGTTCTGGTTGACAAATTCAAGCGCCGAGACGCGCTGCTCCTCGTCCAGTCTAACACTTACCCCTCGCGGCCGCTTGCTCCCCAGGCTGTCCTGACCCCGCAGAGTATCCAGGTGGGTGTAGACGGCCGCCAGGTCGGGGTCGGTTTGTTGTTCCAGGGGCAACTGCTGCTCCATCACCGACAGGTCGAGTTTGCCCATTTCCCTGAACAGCCCGCTCAGATAGGTCTGGCGCAAGACCTCGGCCTTTGTGTCCGGTGGGGCGGGCTGCGTGACATGAATCTCGACCTTGTCGGCGCGGCCCACCGAATACGGCCCCCATTGAAATATGGTGTTGTCCACATCACCTTGAATAGTCACGTTGCGGTCGCCCCAGACGAGGATGGCCTGGTCGCCCACCGTGACCCCGCGCTCGACGCCCTGCCGCGCCATCTCGCGGTTGAGAACTTCGGCCAGCCACGCCCGGTCATCCGCGCTCAGCCCCTCCTGGGCCAGGGCCAGCGTGTCCACGCGCTCCACGACGCTCTGGAGAGCGGCACGGGCCTCGGCGCTCGTCTGGAGCAGCCGATCCAGGTCTGTCCTGACCTCATCCTCTCCCTGCTCTTTCCAAGCCTGAATCTTGTTCGCCACGAGATTGCTGCCCAGGCCTGCCAATGCCTGGCCCACGGCGATGAGGGTCGAGACGTCCCCCTGGTTGAAGGCGGCGACGATGGGCAGACAGGTGGCCGCCACCAGGGTGTGGTAGACGGCGCCGGGGGCGCGGGCGCGGACC
>CAZFUK010000745.1:0-2776 GCA_964522005.1 uncultured Anaerolineales bacterium
TCAGCACCTACGCCACCTGGTGGATCCGCCAGGCCATCACCCGCGCCATCGCCGACCAGGGCCGCACCATCCGCGTGCCGGTCCACATGAGCGACCGCATCCGCCGCCTGTACCACGTCTCCCGCCGTCTCGAACAGGAACTCGGCCGCGAGCCGACCGCCGAGGAGATTGGCGAGGACATGGAGTTGCCACCGAAGAAGGTCGGCTGGATGCTCAAGATCTCGCAGCGGCCCCTGTCGCTGGAGAAGCCGGTGGGGGAGGAGCGGGACTCGGAACTGGGCGACTTTATCGAGGACGAGGACGTGCCCGGCCCGGCCGAGACGGCGTCCCACCGCCTGCTGCGCGAGGAAATCGAGGCCGTCCTCAACGCGCTGACGCCGCGCGAGGCGCGGGTCCTCCAGCTTCGCTTTGGCCTGACCGACGGCCGCAGCCACACCCTCAAAGAGGTGGGCGAGAAGTTCGGCGTCACCCGCGAGCGCATCCGCCAGATCGAGACCGAGGCGTTGGCCCGCCTGCGCTCGCCCGCCCGCGCCCGCCGCCTGCGCGACTATCTCAGCTAGCCCTTATCAGACCTGTTATACAACACAGCGGGAGGCCGTCGCCTCCCGCTGTTGCATGTTACTATGTAGAAGTTACCGAGGCTCATAAGTAAGCCCTACATCGCCATTTATCTGGTCCATCCGCCGCTATTGCCGATTATGTCACGAAGCGTCTGCACTACGCAGACCCCAAAGAAGGAGCGCAAAGGCCGCTAGACCTGTCGGCGCCGAAGAATAGGACACGATCTTGATGACCGTTTCTTGAAACGGACTTCCATGAGCGAGTCCATGCGGCAGTTCGCCCATGAGGGCTATTGTCTCGATACCAACGCCCCAAATGGCCGCGATCACATAGGCCGCTAAGATAGCCAGCGTCGAGTAAATCAAACACCAGAACGCGACCTGGGCCGCGCGGGGGCTGAGTCTGAGCCTGGACCACAGCAGCCCGATGGCGAGCAACATGACACCCTGTAGTGCGCCAAGTGTGTGGACGGAGAGTCCGATACGCGGCGAGGCCAGGACTGGGATAGCAAACCCTTCGAATGACGTAAACAGCAAGAGAGCAATCCCCAGCTGAAGTAAGCGCTGGCCCTGGCGTGGTAATAGGTTTGGGGAATTCATATTTGTTCCTCGCCACTTTCAACACTTCTAAGCTAAGCGTCAATGGCGTCGAAGACCAGAGGTTCAGGCGTCCACTCGAAATCAGGGTCGAGGGGGAAGACTGGGCGGCGGATACGCTGGTAGGGCAGCCGCGTGAGCGCCTGGTCCACCGCGCCCGGGCTGAGGGCGAGCAGGGCGGCCGGCGCGGCCCGCTTCAGGTCCGGCTCCAGGTAGCCGATCTTGACCACGACGATCTTGTGGGCCAGCGGCTCGACTCCTAATCGTTGGAAGTCCGCGACCCGGTGGTAGGGACGCCGACGCTGCGTCACGATGACCTTGACCCCGCCCACCTGGACGACCACTTCGGTGTTCTGGCTCGGCGCGATGTGCAGCACGCGGCCCTGGACAGGCAAGGGCTGGCTCGTGCGCGGGTCCAGCTTCCCACCCAGGTTCAGCGAGACCTCCGCGCCGACCCCCGCCGCCTGGCACGTCTCGACCGCCGGCGCGTCGGCGATGCTGGCGACTACGGCGGAGGGCACCTCGTGGGCGAGCAGCCGCCCCAGGAACAGCGGCACATCCCCCGCCCCGCCCGCCGTCGGGTTGTCGCCCGAGTCGCTGATGAAGACACACGGCTCCGGCGCGGCCAACGCCCGCTGGATGCACTCGTCTATGGAGCCGGTGGGCACACCAAAACTGAACTGGGCGCGGGCGTCCCAGTACCGCTGGGCCAGGCGGGCGGCTTCCCGCGTGACGGCCTCGCGGTCGGTACCCGTCACCAGCGCCGTCGCCCCGGAGCGTAGCTCGTCGGCCCAGGCGTAGCCCACTAGCAGTGAGGCGTCGAGGATACCAGGAACAGTATCCGAGTCGGCCAGCGCCGCGTAGACGCTCGCCCCTGGCTCCCACTCGGTGCTGGTCTGCTCGCCCACCAGGGCAACCGGGATGGGGACCCAGGCGCGTAATGGCCTAATGCCCTCCTGAAGGCACTTAAAGAGCAGCCGCACCGTCTTGTGCCGCGTCGCCAGGTCGTCCAGGTGCGGCGCGGTGCGGTAGGCGCTGAACACGTCCAGGTTCTCGACCACACGGCGCGAGACGTTGCCGTGCAGGTCGTAGCTGGCCCCGATAGGGACGGCTGGGCCGACGACGGCGCGCACCGCTGCGTACCAATCGCTCTCGGCGTCGTCCATGCCCTGCACGTTCATCGCCCCGTGCATGTCCAGGTAGACGCCGTCAAAGGGGCCATGCGCCTGGAGCAGCGCCAGGAACTCGGCCTTGATCGCCTGGTAGGCGGCGGGGTCCACCGAGCCGCCGGGCAGAGCGCGGGCGCGCAGCAGCGGGACGAACTCGGCGTCGAACTCGGTCAGGAAGGGATAGCGGTCCAGGAAGGCCGGGCCGCGCTGAATTGTGAAGTCGTCCAGCCGCGTCGGTAGCGGCGAGAAGGTGCAACTCTCGGTGGCGATGCCGCCAATGGCGATACGCATAATCTAAACTCCGTAGGCGAGGGGTAGGGCTGAATTATAGGCCAGGCTGAGCGCATGACCCAACCGCACCCCTCCCCCGTCCCCTCCCCTGATAAGGGAGGGGGCCGTAGGCGCGAGGTCCCCTCGCCCGTAGCTCCCCCTTCCCTTCAAGGGAAGGGG
>CAZFUK010000746.1:0-2775 GCA_964522005.1 uncultured Anaerolineales bacterium
GCGGCCAGCCTCAACGCCGACGGGCAGCGTGTGCTGGTCATCATCCCCGACGGCACCCGCAGCATGCCCATGCCGCTCATGTTCCGCGTGCTGGACGAGACTCTCGGCCCGCGTGTCCGCGCCCTCGACTACCTGGTAGCCCTCGGCACCCACATGCCCCTGGACGACGCGCACCTGAGCCGCCTCGTCGGCGTCCCGGTCGTCAACGGCCAGGCCGGACGGAGTCGGGTGTTCAACCACCGCTGGGACCTGCCCGACACCTTCATCCACCTGGGCGACATCCCCGCCGACGAGATCGGCGCGCTCACCGACGGCCGGCTGGTCCAGGCCGTGCCCGTCCAGCTCAACCGCCTCATCCTCGACTACGACCTGCTCCTGGTCTGCGGCCCGGTCTTCCCCCACGAGGTCGTCGGCTTTTCGGGCGGCAACAAGTACTTCTTTCCCGGCCTCGCCGGCCCCGACATCATCAACTTCACCCACTGGCTCGGCGCGGTCATCACCAACTACACCATCATCGGCGCGGGCTATACCCCGGTGCGCGCCGTCATTGACCGCGCCGCCCAGATGATTCCCCGCCCGCGCGCCTGCCTGGCCCTTGTCGTGACCTACGCCGGGCTGGCCGGGCTGTACTTTGGCTCGCCCGAAGAGGCGTGGCAGGCGGCGTCAGCCCTGTCTGCCCAGAAGCACATTATTTATGTCGAGCGGCCCTACAAGCGCGTCCTGTCGGTCATGCCGACCATGTACGACGACCTCTGGACCGCCGCCAAGGGCATGTACAAGGTCGAGCCAGCCGTGGCCGACGACGGCGAGGTAATCATCTACGCGCCCGGGCTAACCGAAGTGAGCTACACCCACGGGCGGTTGATAGACGAGATTGGCTATCACTGCCGCGACTACTTCCTCAAGCAGTGGGACCGCTTTAAAGGCTACCCCGGCGGCGTGCTGGCCCACTCCACCCATGTCAAGGGCCTGGGCGAGTACAACGCCCGCACGGCTGTTGAGACGCCGCGCATCCAGGTGACGCTGGCGACCGGCATCCCGCCCGAACGCTGCGAGCGCATCAACCTGGGCTACCGTGACCCGGCGACCGTCCAGCCGAACGAGTGGGCCGACGCGGACACCCTGGTCATCCCCAAGGCCGGCGAGATGCTGTACCGGTTGAAAGGGGGGGCGTAGGGGCGCGGTTCCCGCGCCCTGGGCGAGGCGCCCTCGCCCCTACCCCCCTTCCTCCCCTCGTCCAACCGCCGCGTAGGAGTCATGCCATGCCAGAGACAGCCAAAAGGCCCAAGCACTTCGTGGTCATCGTGCCGGGCATCCTGGGCAGCCGCCTCCGCCGCGCCGACACGGGGGAAGTCGTGTGGGGCGACTTCCGACAAATGCTCGCCAACCCGCTGCAGGTTCGCCCGCGCTTCCAGCGCATGATGGAGTCGCTGGTCTACCCCAACCCCCTGACGCCCGACGGCATCCTGGATGAAGTGGTCGTCTTCCCCCCCCTCATCGAGATCGGCCAGTACGACCGCCTGGTCAACTTCCTCCAGGGTCAGTTGGGCTACAGCCTGACCGACGGCGAGCCGGCCGTCTACACCTTCGGCTACGACTGGCGGCAGGACAACCGCCGCTCGGCGGCCCAACTGGGCGAGGCGATTGACGGCTGGCGGGCCAGGCACCCCGGCGCGGAGGTCTGGCTGCTGGCCCACAGCAACGGCGGCCTGGTGTCGCGCTGGTACATCGAGATGCTGGGCGGCAAGCAGTGGGTCACGCGCTTCTTCGCGCTGGCCTCGCCCCGTGGCGGCGCGCCCCAGGCCCTGGCGACGGCGCTCAACGGGCCAAAAGGCGTGTTGCGCCCCGCCTTCGCTCTGCTGGGCATAGACACGCGGCCCGTCGTCAAGACCTGGCCGTGTCTCTACCAGCTCCTCCCCCACGACGAGGGCTTCGTGACCAACAGCGCGGACCAGGCGGTCAACGTCTTTGAGGACACCGCCTGGCTGCCCGACGCCGAGCACCGTGCCTTGCTCCAGGACGCCCGCCGGTTTCACGCCGACCTCATCGCCCAGGAGAGCGGCCCCAACGCCTCGCACGTGGAAACGATCTGCGTCTACGGCACCAAGAACAAGACGACGACGACGGGACGGCTGCTGACGACCGCGAACGGCTGGGATGTCGAGTGGCTGACCACCGAGGCCGGCGACGGCACGGTGCCCGTCAGCAGCGCGCTCCACCCCACGCCGGTCCAGTTCCCGGTCGCCGCCGCCCACATTGACGTCTACATCCACCCCCAGACGGCCCTGCTGCTCGAACATCAGTTGGTGACCCGCTACACCGCGCCTGAGCGGGCGTTTCTGGAGACGCCGCTGCACGCGATCCAGTTCGAGCCGGCCGACAAGACCTACCGCCCCGGCGAGACGGTTGGGGTCTGGGCCTCTGTCACGCGCCGCGACGACGACACCGCTGTCACCGATGCGGCCATCGAAGTGACGATGACGTGGCGTGCAGCCCTGCCCGCGTCCCCCGTCACCGGCCCCGGCGGCGCGCTGCCCACGACAGCGCTAGCGTTGAACGCGGCCAGCGGACGCTACGAAGGCTCGCTTCCCGCGCCCGCCGCCGAGGGCTACTACAACGTGCTCGCCCGCGTGACCATCCCCGGCCCCACCCCCCTCGACACCGAGACGGTGGAACTGGCGGAGTTGGTCGTGATTGATAGTATGAGCCTGAATTCCCCGTCGGCGCAGGCCGATGTTCAGCCGAAGGCGCGATAGCCCCGACTTCAGTCGGCGG
>CAZFUK010000747.1:0-1122 GCA_964522005.1 uncultured Anaerolineales bacterium
ACATTACCGACGGTGCGCAGGCTGAGCACGATGGTCAGGCTGAGCAGGACGAGCAGCGTGTTGTTGAGCCAGGTCACGGGCAGGCGCATCGTCGCCGCCATGACCGGGTCGAAGCTCACCAGGACCAGTTCCTTGTACAGGAAGGCGATGACAGCCAGGACCAGCAGGCCAAAGGCGGCCACCATCCAGACCTCTTCGGCCGAGACGGCCAGCACGTTGCCAAACAGGATGTGCGCCAGGTCTACGCTGAAGCTGCGGATACGGCTGAGCAGGGCAATGCCCAGCGCGAACGTCCCGACAAACATGATGCCGATGGCCGAGTCCTCGCGCAGCCGGGCGTAGCGTTGGACCAGGCCGATGCCCAGGGCAGTGAGCGTGCCGGCGATGAACGCGCCGATGAAGATGTTCTGACCCGCCAGGAACGAGACGGCGATGCCGGGCAGGACGGCGTGGGCCAGGGCGTCGCCGATAAACGACAGGCCGCGCAGGACGACAAACGTGCCGATGACGGCGCACACGATGCCCACCAGGACCGAGGCCACCAGCCCGCGCTGCATAAACGAGTAAGTGAGGGGTTCTACGACCAGCTTAACCAAAGTGTCCACACCCATCTCCCACCGCCAGCGTCGTCTCCTGCCCCACTTTGAGCAGCATCAACTGGCCGCCATACACCTGACATAGCACATCCGCCGTAAACACGTCCGCCGTCGCGCCGTAGGCGACGATGCGGTGGTTCAGCGCGATGACGCTGGAGAAGTGGGCCATGACCGTGTTCAGGTCATGCGTCGCCACCAGCACCGTGCGGCCCTCGGCCTGCAACTGGGCCAGAATCTCAAAGATAATCCGCTCGGCCACGACGTCAATGCCGCTAAATGGCTCGTCGAGCAGGAGCAACTGGGCGTCCTGGGCCAGGGCGCGCGCCAGGAACACGCGCTGCTGCTGGCCGCCCGACAGTTGCCCGACTTGCCGCTTGCCTAGCTCGGCCAGTCCCACCCGTTCCAGGGCCGTCTGCACCCGGTCGCGGTCCTCGCTCGTGGGCCGCTGGCCCCAGCCGAGATGCGGGTAGCGGCCCATGAGGACCACGTCCTCGACGCGCACCGGGAAGCGCCAGTCAATCTCGCC
>CAZFUK010000747.1:1132-2769 GCA_964522005.1 uncultured Anaerolineales bacterium
GCGCTGCGCCACATAGCTTACCTCGGCGCGGCCGCGCTCCCGCGCCGGCCGCCCAAACAGCCAGACCTCACCCGCCGCCAGCGGCGTCAGGCCGACCAGCGCTTTAAACAGGGTAGACTTGCCCGCGCCGTTGGGTCCTACCACGGCCACCAGCTGCCCCGCCGGCACCTCCAGGCTGGCGTCGTCGAGGACCACACGGTCCTCATACGTCACCCGTACCCCTCGCGCCGCCACAATCGGTGGCGCCGCCCCATCCACCCTGTCCCACGTTCGTTCAGCCGCAACCATACGTCACTCCACTCAGTCGTCAGTCGTCAGCCGTCAGCCGTCAATCCTCCGTCCTCCGTCGGCTTCACGCTTCACGCTTCACGCTTCACGCTTCACGCTTCACGCTTCACACTTTCTGTCCTACTTCAGCGCCTTCACCATCTCATCTATGTCAAACCGCATCATCTTGAGGTAGGTGTCCGCCGGTTTGCCCGCGTCGCTCAGCGCGTCGGTGTACAGCGTCGTCACCACCTTCACCCGCGCGTCGCGGGCGATCTGCTCGGCCAGGCGCGGGTTGACCGTCGTCTCCGCGAAGACGGCGGGAACCCCCTGCGCCTTGATGGCATCCACCAGCCGCGCCACATCCTGCGCCGACGGCTGCGCCTCCGCGCTCACCGAGGGGATGACCGTCCCGACCACCTCGAAGCCGTAGCGCTCCGCGAAGTAGCCGAACGTCTCGTGGTTGGTGACCAGCTTGCGCCGCGCCGGGGGCAGCGAGGCCGCCTGCTGGGCCACGTAGGTGTCCAGGTCCCGCAGTTGGGCCAGGTAGGGCTGGGCGTTGGCGCGATAGGCGGCCGCGTTACGGATGTCGTACTGCACCAGGGCGTCACGGATGTTCTCGACATACTTGATCGCCGCCTGGACATCCAGCCACATGTGCGGGTCGTAGGCGTTCTGTTGCTTGGGCAGGAGCGTCACCTGGTCCATGTGGTCGCTCTCGTCGTCCTCGGCCTTGAAGGCCGCTGCGTCGTGGACCTCGCCCGCGCCCGCCGCCCGTCGGGGCGTCAGCCCCTTGGATACCACGACCCGCCGCGCCTTGGTGCCCGAATTCTTGATGACCTGGTCCAGCCACTCTTCGTAGCCCAGCCCATTCTCCAGAATCACGTCGGCGCTCGCCAGGGTCTGCGAGTCGCGCGGCGCGGGCTGGAAGGTATGCGGGTCCACGCCCGGCCCCAGCAGCGAGGTGACGCTGGCGGTGTCAGCGGCCACATTCCGCGCCAGGTCCGCGATGATCGTCGTCGTGGCGACCACGACCAGTTTCTTGCCAGGCGCCGCGCCTGTCTGCGAGGGCGCAGGCGTGGCGGTCGGCGCCTGGGCGGCTGAGGCGCAGGCGGTGGCCCAGAGGAGCAGGATGGCGAGGGCGAGCAGGCCGCCGCGTCGCGGGGCAAAGAGTGAGCGCACCGAGCCTCCTCAATTGACAGGTGGTTTCGCCGGATCGGCCTGACAATGTTGGCAGAGGCCGTAGATTTCGAGATACTGGCCGCGCGGCTTGAAGCCCAGCTCAGCCGCCAGGGAGCAGGCCAGTTCGGTGATGCGGTCCTCGTCCACATCGGTAATCGCCCCACACGCATCACACACCAGGTGATAGT
>CAZFUK010000748.1:0-2766 GCA_964522005.1 uncultured Anaerolineales bacterium
AGCGCAGTTAGAAAGACGCGGCGCTCGATATTCGCCTCTATCTCGACCTCATGGGTCTGATCCCAATAATCCGCCAAGTCATGGGTATCCCAGAACTCGGCTGCTTCCTCGATGCTGACGAAATGCTCTGGAATGGGATCGCGTGTCTGCTCATTTCTTTCCATAGACCCTCCGTAGCTAGATGACCCCGGTAACTTTCATAAGGTCTATCCTTGGGTCAGCGGTACGTCCACAGGGCCGGGTCTGGCAGGTGGGGGATGGTGTTGAAGGTGTCGAGCGAGACGCGGTCGCCAGAGAAGACCAGTTCGGTCAGCGCGGCGTTGCGGATACGCCAGTTGAGTTCAAGGGCGACGGCCTCTGGCGCGCGCACGGTGGTCTGAACCGCGACGGCGATGGGGCCGCCGGAGGTAAAGGCCGCTACACGCCGCCCGCCTCCTTCTTCCCGCAGTATCCGCCGCCACGTCTCGCTCACCCGCTCGTGGAAAGCCCGCCAACTCTCGACCTCGGCCGCCTCGGCCGCCCCCCGCACCCACGCGCCGCTCACCGCCTCGAACAGGCGCTGGTAGTGGCGGTAACGCTCTGGTCCATCGCCGTGGCGCTCGGCCGCCTCGGCCAGGGCGCGCAGGCGGGCGTCGCGCTCGCGCAGGACCGGCAGCAAGTAGTGCATGATGCCGTCGCCGTCGTACTCGTTGAGGCCCGGCGTGAGGACGGGCGCGGGCCAGGGACGGTCGGCCTCGGCGTATACCTCCGCCACAATCTCCAGCGTCCGCGTTTGGCGGCGGAGCGTGCCGCAGTAGACCGCGTCCAAGACGACGCCGTGCTCGACCCAGTAGGCGCCCAGCCGCCGCGACTGCTCCTCCCCAAGAGGCGAGAGCCGGTCATAGGTATCCGCGAAGAGCGTGGCCTGGCCGTGGCGCACGAGAACGAGTTGGCTCATCTCTGGCTCATCTCAAAGAAGCGTGACCTCGACCAGTGGGCTATCAGCCACCCACTTCTCCAGGTCGGCCTCGCGCCCCAGGCGCACTACGATGCGGCTCAGGATGGCGCGCCGGTCAACAGGGTCCAGGATGGCTCTAGCACGCGCGGGCAGGTCGGCCTGGACGCCTTCCTTGAGATGGAAGGTGAACGCCGGGTGGGCGACGAGGTTGGCGTACCAGTCGCGGCGGCCCGGCAGGCCGGTGATGAACAGCCGCCCGTCCAGGTTGTGGAACCAGATTTCAAGGCGGCGCGCTTCCCCGCTGTGGCGGCCCGTCGTCGTGATGTCAATGACGCGGCTCTGCGCCAGGGCCTGCTGAATCCGCTCGTCCACCTGTCGCCTCCCCCTACCCCTGATCCAATTGCAAGACGACCTTGCCCACGGTCTGCCGCTCGGCCAGGGCGCGCATGGCCTGGGGGGCCTGTTCGAGTGGATAGACCGACGACACCAGGGGCCGAATCTGGCCCGCCTCATAGAGGCGGAACAATTCGGCCTGGGCCTGGGCGGGGTAATCCGGGTGGCGCTCGATGTAGCCGCCCCAGTAGACGCCGACGACCGACATGCTCTTGAGCAGCACGCGGTTGGCGGCGATGCTGGGGATGCGGCCGCCCGCGAAGCCAACCACCAGCAGCCGTCCTTCCGGAGCGATGCAGCGCGTGGACAGGTCGAAGATGTCGCCACCAACCGGGTCGTAGACCACATCCGCGCCGCGCCCGCCCGTGAGGCGCTGGACCTCCGCGACCCAACTGGTGTCGTGGTAAGTCAGGGCATGGTCCGCGCCCTGGGCGCGGCAGACGGCGGCTTTGGCCTCGCTGCCGACCGTGGCGATGACCCGCGCCCCCAGCGCCTTGCCCAGTTGCAGCGCCGCCAGCCCCACTCCACCCGCCGCCGCGTGGACCAGCAGCCACTCGCCCGGCTGGAGGCCGGCCCGCGTCGTCAGCGCCAGGTACGACGTCTGGTAGACGATGGGCATGGCGGCGGCCTCGGCGAAGCTCAGCCTGTCGGGGAGGCGAAACGTCATGCCGACCGGCGCGAGGGCATACTCCGCGAAGGCGCCGGTCATCAGGACGGCCTGGACGCGGTCACCGACGGCGAAGCCCGTGACGCCTGGCCCCAGGGCGTCCACGACGCCCGCCACTTCCGCGCCCGGCGTAAAGGGCAGCGGGGGCCGTACCTGGTACTTGCCCGCGATCTGGAGGATGTCGAAGAAGTTAAGGGCGGCGGCGTGAACGCGCACGCGGACCTGACCGGGGCCGGGCGTGGGCGCCTCGACCTCGGCCAGGGTCATCTGTTCGGGTTCACACCACTCGGTCACTTGCCAGGCGCGCATGCGCGTCTCCTCGCCCCCGCGCTACTGGCCGCGGCGGTCCATCGGCACGTAGTCGCGCTCGCCCTCGCCCAGGTAAAGCTGCTGGGGGCGGGCGATCTTGGTGTCGGGGTCGCTCAAGCTTTCCAGCCACTGGGCCAGCCAGCCCGAGGTGCGGGGGATGGCGAACAGGACGGGGAACATGTCCACGGGGAAGCCCATCGCCTGGTAGATGATGCCCGAGTAGAAGTCCACGTTCGGGTAGAGCTTGCGCTTGACGAAGTACTCGTCTTCGAGGGCGATGCGCTCCAGTTCCAGGGCGATGTCCAGCAGGGGGTTGCGCCCGGTGACGGCGAACACCTCGTCGGCCACCTGCTTGACGATGCGGGCGCGCGGGTCGTAGTTCTTGTAGATACGGTGCCCAAAGCCCATCAGGCGGAACTCGCCGGCCTTGACGCGCTTGATATAGTCGGGCACGTTGTCC
>CAZFUK010000749.1:0-2757 GCA_964522005.1 uncultured Anaerolineales bacterium
CGGGCGTAGTCGCGCCGGCCATGCCGACGACGGCGACGCGCGGCGGCTGCCAGGACAGATCGGCCTGGGCGAAGGCGGCCTCGGCGGCGTCGCGCAGGGCGGCCTCGACGGCGGGCCACGGGACGGCGCGGGGGTTGGCCGGCCCGCCACGACCCTGCCCCAACACACGGCCCTGGCTGTCGGCCAGCAGGGCCGTCACATGCGTCCCGCCCGCGTCCAGTCCCAGGACCAGACCACTGCTGTCCCCGTGGCGCTCCTCACTCATCAACCCCTCTCGCCTCAATCCTCAATCGTCTTCCGAGCCTGATGGTAGGCGATCCACGGCTGGAAGCCGACCTTGGCGTAGAAGTCGAGCAGCGTGGTCCAGTCAATGACACAGCCGCGCGTCCCGCGCTCGGCCAGGGCTTGCACGCCCGCGTCGAGCAGGGTCAGCCCCAGCTTCTCGCCCCGCACCGCCTCGCTGACGCCAATGGGACCCAGGCCGCCGGCCGGCGGGGTGAGGGCCAGCCGCCAGTTCATGCCATAGGCCGTGGGCGGCGTGTTGGGCGAGTGGAGGTGGGCGAAGCCGTGGAGCGCGCCGTCGAGGCGCAGAAGCATGATGTCGTCTGGCGCGCCGCCCTGGTCGAGAAAATGGCCGATGTCGAAGCGCCAGCGGCCCGGGAACTCGCGGTCCAGGAAGGCGAGCAGGTCGGGGAGGTCGTCGGCCGTGGCCGGGCGCAGAGCCAGGCGGTCGCCCAGTCGGGCGCGCGTGGCCTCGGCCTGGGGGTGCGGCGTGTAGCCCCGGAGGTCGCGCCGCGTGTCGTAGACGAGGCCGTTGCAGGTGTAGCCGTGCCGCTCAAAGAAGCGCAACGCCCCGCTCGGCTCGGGTATCCCGCACAAGAAGGGGTGGACCTCGCGGCCCGGCAGGAACACGACGGCCCCGTGCTCGCGCAGCCGCCACTCGGCCCACTCCAGCAGCCGACTGCCCAGTCCGTGGCGCTGATACTGGGGGTGGACGGCCAGCGCGCTGATAAAGCCGCGCGTGTGGTCCATCGTGCCCAGCGGCATCAGGCGCCAGACTTTGGTGATGACCACACCCACGGGCCTCTCCCCGACCCAGGCCACCCGCCCATCCTCGGCCACGAAGCCCGGCGTGTCCCACGTGCAATGCCGCCACACCGCCGCGTCAAGGTGGAACGGCGGCTGAAACGCCTCATTCCACAGCAGAACTAGTTTGTCCGTATCTGACTGGCCCAATGGACCGTAATGCAATTTGCTCGCTAATTCGGGTTTCATCCCTATTCCCTACTCCCTATTCTCTAGCCCCTGACTGGCGGCGCGGACCAGCCGCCCGCCCATGACCCAGCCCGAACTCGCGGCGACCATGAGCGGCGCGATGACGAGCAGCAGGAAGAACATGACGTCCTCGTCGGTGACGGTCCCGCGACGGACGATGCCCCGCGTGGCGAAGAAGGGGAGCCAGACCAGCGGCAGCAGCGCGGCGGCCACGCCAATCCAGTGGCCGCGCCGCACCTGACCCCGCGCCAGCCACAGGACCAGGCCTCCCAGCAGCGCGCCGCCCAGCATACCCGCCACCAGCCCGACGCGCAGCGTGTTCAGGACGATGCCCAGGCCTGTCTGCCCGGCCAGGTCGTGCGGCAGGGTCAGGCCGAGTTGCGGGCCAAACAGGGCGATGACCACGCCAAACAGCGCGCCCAGCCCGCCGCCAAACACCGCCCCATACACGACCCCCAGCCCGACCACCCGCATGATTATCCTTCTTGCTTATTGAGAGACTGCGGCCTAAACGCCGCAGCGTGGTCCGCCCTAACCCCGAACTCGGACCGGCTGCTTGAGGCGCAGCGAGTCGAGGATGGCGAGTTGGGCCAGCGCGGTCGGCAGGGTGCGACGTGGCGAGGTCCAGGGTTCGCGTCCCTCGCGGACGCAGTCCAGGAAGTGGCGCACCGACTGGGTAAACGCGCCTGTCAGCTTGCCACCCACCTCGTCGGCTGTGTGCGGCCCCGTAAACTCGACCGTCTGGCCGCCGCGCCCGTTGAACAACTCGGCCGTCCGCGTCCGCATGTTGTACGACACGGCCCCTTCCGAGCCGATAATCTGCATGTAGCCGTCAGCGACACGCGGGTAGGTGGTCGGGTGAATCCACGAGGAGTGGAAGGCTGCGCTGACGCCACCGGCGAATTGAAGCAGGGCGTTGAGGCCGTCGTGGACCGCCACGCCGCGCTCGTCCAGCGTGCCGCGCGCCTCGTGGGCGACGACCTCGGTCGCCTCGGCGTCCAGGAACCAGTGGACCAGGTCCAGGTCGTGGCTCGACATAAAGAAGATGGGCGAGGTCTGGTCGGCCCACCCCAGCATGCCGGTCGGGACGTAGACCGTGTCGAACTTGACCGAGACGACCATCTGCGGCCGGCCAATCTCGCCGCGCTGAATGACGTCGTGCAGCCAGGCGTGGTCACTCACAAAGCGTTGGCTGTAGTTGACCATGACGATGGGCGAGCCGGCCGCCGCGCGGTCGGCGATAGCTTCAGTATCCTCGCGCGTGGTCGCCAGGGGCTTCTCCATGAAGACGTGTTTGCCCGCGTCAAGCGCGGTCAACACCGGGGCGCGGTGCAGGTGGTCGGGCGTGGCAATCGCCACCGCGTCCACCGCCGTCTCGGCCAGCGCGTCCGCCAGGTCCGTGTACGCTCGCGCCCCCAGCTTCTGGGCGACGCTCTCCGCCCGCGCGGTGTTGACGTCCACCACGGCCACCGTCTCCGCGTC
>CAZFUK010000750.1:0-2757 GCA_964522005.1 uncultured Anaerolineales bacterium
AGGCTTCCCACCAGCGGATGCGGTCCACCAGCTTCTGGCCCACATCGGGCGAGACCGCGCGGCGGGTGAGCATGTGCTCCGCGCCGTAAATCTCCGGCGTCTCCGACAGGACGACGGTACCGCCCTGGGCCACAATCAGGTCGCAGGCGTAGCCGAGGGCCGGGTTGGCCGTGACGCCCGACCAGCTATCGCTGCCGCCGCACTGGAGGGCCAGCATCAGGTGCGAGGCGTCCACGGTGGAGCGGCGGGCCTGGTCGGCAGCGGGCAGGAGTTGACGGACGGCGGCCAGTCCGGCCTCGACCGTCGCCTGGACGCCGCCCTCCTCCTGGATCATGACCATCGGCGGCAGGCGGCGCTCCTCACCCGGCATGTAGAGCGCCTGGGACTCGACCAGGTAGCTCAGGTGGTTGATCTCGCAGCCCAGGCTGACCAGGACGAAGCCTGCGACGTTGGGGTGGCGCGCGAAACCGGCCAGCGTGCGCTGGAGCATGTCCACTTCCGAGCCGCCAAAGCGCGCGCCGCAGCCGTTCTTGTGGACCAGGGCGACGACATCGTCCACGTAGGGGAAGTGGGGCAGCAGTTCGGCCCGCGCCCGCTCGGCGATCTTACGCGTGGTGTGGGCCGAGCAGTTGACCGTGGCGATGACGGCAATCGTGTTGCGCGTTCCCACGCGCCCGTCGGGGCGGACGAAGCCCTGGAACGTGCGGCGCTCGCCGGCCGGGACCACTCTCACCGGCTTAACATCCACGCCGAAGGCGTAGTCGCGCTCGAACTGGGCGACGCCGACGTTGTGGGTGTGGACGTGCTCGCCCGCGCCGATGTCCGCCGTGGCGAAGCCAATGATCTGGCCGTAGCGGTGGACGGGCGACCCCTGGGCGATGGGATGGAGGGCGACCTTGTGGCCGACGGGAATGGCCTGGCGGACCGTGACCGGCCCGGCGCCGTTGCCGTCAATGCGACGGCCCGATGTAAGGGGCGCCTTGGCGATGGCGACATCGTCGGCTGGGTGGAGGATGACCGTGCGGCTGGTCGGGCCGGGATCGAGGATCTGCATGGAACCTCCAAAAGCGTAATGCGTGATGCGTAATGCGTATTGCGTAATGCGTATTGCGTATCTCGGAAAGAAAATACGAAATACGCATTACGCACTACGTACTCAGGGCGGCCAGGGCCGGGCGAAGCTGTTGATGACCGGGCCGCCGAACAGGGTGTCGGGCTGGTCGTAGGGGTCCTGCCACTGGCGGGGGTCGTCCAGGTTGCGCTGGAAGCCGCGCCCGCCGCCACCGGAGGACAGGGCAATCGTGTCGTAGTCTATGTCGAGCAGGGTCAGCGGGTTGTAGGCGATGGTGTGGCCGGGGTCGCCAATCTCCAGGTGCAGGTGCGGCCGCGAGTAGCACGTCTCGTCCGGGTCGCCGGACAGGCCGATCTGCTGGCCGCGCTTGACCGGCGTGCCGATGGGGAGGCGCGGGCGTTCGAGCAGGTGGCCGTACATCGAGGCGTAGCCGTTGGGGTGGTTGATGATGATGTTGTGCGGCGCGGCGCCGTACTTATAGATGTTATCAATGCCGGCCACGACGCCGTCGTAGATCGCCAGCACGGGCGTACCGCAGCGGGCGCTGATGTCAATGCCGAAGTGCAGGCCCTGGCCCATTTTGTAGTCGCCCAGCCGTTGGCGGTAGGCGAAGGTGGTATTGCCGTAGGGCTGACCCATGAGCCAGGTACTCGGACCGGGCGGCCCGGCGAAGGGGAAACTGAAGGGCCGCTCGCCCTCCTGGGCAGCCGCCGGTGTCTCGGGCAGGGCCGCGACCAGGGCGAACAGGGTCAAGACGATGAGGAGAGTCGCTGATTTCTTCAGCCAGGGCATAGGTTAACGTCTCCAAACTGGGACCACCGGCGTCTTATACACCAAGGGGAGCTAGCATCGCAAGACTGATGACTGATGACTGGTGATTGATGATTAGGCTAGATGGTGGGAATAGGGGAAGTATAGCATAGCCTGAGAGGAGATGGCAATGTCGGTGGACCGTCAAACGCTGTTGGACACCCTGGACGACCGCCTGGATGCCGAGGATGTCAGACAGGTGTGCTTTGATCTCGGTCTGGACTGGGATAACCTGGTCGGAGAGGAGACGAAGCGCGGGAAGCTGCGGGCCTTGATTCAGTATCACGAGCGGCGCGGCCGACAGCCGGCCCAGCTGGCGCGTGTCGCCGCGCGGCGGCCGGATGTGGCCGAGGCCGAGGGGGTGGCGGGCGCCTTGCCCGGCGCGTCCTCCGCCGCGCCTCGCCGCGAGTGGACGGCGGGAGGGGAGGATTGGCTCGACTTTGTCGCCGTCGCCGCCAGCTTGGTGGCCGTGCTGCGGCTCGGGCAGGGCGCGACAGACTGGACCGTGGCCTTGCTGCTGCTGGCCGCGCTGGCCGGCGGGTTACGCTCGATGGCTGTGCAGCGCTCGACGCTGTGGCGCGAGACGCGCTGGCGGCTGGCGGCGCGGGCCGTCCTGGTCGGCGTGCCGCTGGTCCTGCTGGCCGGTTTACTCGGTTATCACCTGTTCCTACGCCGCCAGGTGCTGGTCTATGTCGTCAGCCTGCCGCTGCTGGGCGTCGCCCTGCGCGTCGCCTATCGTCTCTACCGCCAGGTGTGGCGGCCCACCGAGTAGCCACTCGGGCCACTCCCCTAAATCTTGCCGCAACAGGTCCAGGGCTAGCTCGGCCATGGCATGGAGCGCGCGGAGGCCGATGCCTTCGCGGGCTTGGACCTCC
>CAZFUK010000751.1:0-2748 GCA_964522005.1 uncultured Anaerolineales bacterium
CCTGGAGGTCGCCCGTGAAGCGGTAGGGGTAGGGCGGGGCGACGTGAACGAAGCCCGGCGCGTGCGGCTCGAAGTCCTTCCAGAAGGCGGGCATGCCCGTCGCCTGCGACGCGACCGCCGTGACGCCGTGGTAGGCGAAGCGGCGCGAGATGATCTTGACCTTGGCCGCGTAGCCCAGCTGCTTCCAGTAGAAGCGCGCCGTCTTGATGGCGCTCTCGTTGGACTCCGCGCCCCCGGTGGTAAAGTAGATGGCGTTGAGGTTGGAGGGAGCGATGTCGGCCATGCGCGTCGCCAGCTCGATGGCGGGGATGTTGGTCATGCCCGTGTAGGCCGAGAAGTAGGCCAGCTTGCGCATCTGCTCGTAGGCGGCCTGGGCCAGTTCCTCGCGGCCATGCCCAACCGTGACATTCCACAGCCCGGCCAGCCCGTCAATGTAGCGGTTGCCGTGGATGTCGGTCAGAATGGCGCCCTGGCCCTCGGTGATGATGACGGGGCCAAAGTCCAGGTGGACGGCGCGGTTGTACTGGGGGTGAATCAGGTGCGCCAGGTCGAGTTCGACCAGCGCCTCCGGGGCCAGGTTCATCATAGCGTCCCCTTATACAAGGTGTTGTTTGTAGCGGTTGACATCCACGCCCGAGGCTTCCAGGACGCCGCGCAGGGTCGGGCGCAGGCTCATGGGCGTGGCCTGGATGTAGCCGAGGATGACCTCATCCATGTCTACCGTATGGTTGCCAATCTGGAGCGCCTGGGTTTCGGCGGCGCGGATGGCCGTCGGGCGCACGCGGTCACGCCAGTCCTCGGGCACCTGGGCGAGGAAGTTGGTGAGGGCTTGTTCGGCACGCGGAGTCCAGCGCATAGGAGTACCTCAAAGGCTGTATTAGAGAATCAACGTTGAATCAGTGTGGTTATCATTTTGGCACGGTCTGGCGTTGCGTGCGTTCCGTCTCGTCCAGCATGCGGACCAGACCGCGAATCAGGTCGGACTGGGTAATCAGTCCCAGGAGCTTGCCGTCCTCGACAACGGGCAGGCCGCCAATCTTGTTCTCGAACATCATGTCGGCCGCTTCCTGGATGGTCGCGTCGGGGTGGATACTGATCGGGTCGTGCTCGATGACCTCTTCAATGGGAATCTCGGCCAGGGCCGCTTTGCGCTCGAATGGCTCCAGGCTGGACACGGGCGAGGGCCAGGCCTCGCGCACGTCGCCCGCCGTGACCACGCCGATGAGCGTGCCATCGTCGTCCAGGACGAGGAGGCGCCGCACCTGCTCCTCGTCCATCAGTTCGCGGGTCTCCAGGATGGACGAGCCGCGATGAATCGTCACCGGGTGACGAGTCATCCAATCTCGGACACGTGGGCTTGGCATAGGACCTCCTTACAGGCCCGGACGGTTGCCCGCCCGGCGTTGACGACCATCTCGACCAATTGTGTGAACCTCTCAGCCCGTTTCCCCGTCCCGACCTCGCCGCCACACCCACTCCAACAACTGCCAGCCGCCGGCCCTGTGGCGCGCGGTCAGGCGGTAGAGCAGGTCTTCCGGGCCGCGCGTGGCCCAGATCGCCGCCCGCTCGCCGTCCACCTCGACGCGCTGGGCTTCGTAGCCCCGCGCCTGCACCGTCTGGACGGCGTCCAGGTAGGCCGCCGCCAGCGGGTCGGTGAACAGGTCGGCCCAGTCCGCCGCCGGATTACCCTCATGGGCGTCCAGAATCGCCGTCACCCGCCCCAGCATCGCCTCCAGGGCGTCGTAATCAGCCGCGTACTGGGCCTCCGAGGCGTCAATCAGCATTGTCTCCAGCGCCAGATTGACGCCGGTCTCAGGGTGGCGCATGTAGTCGGCCACCAGCCCACGCCGTTCCGCCTCCTGGATATTGGGCATCCAGGGCGTGCGGAAGTAGGCCGTCGGGTCAAGGGCCGCCTGGTAGCGGCGCACCGTATCGAAGAACAGGACCGTGTCGGCCAGGTCGCGCTCCTGGAGCGGGTCGGGCGTGGTGGCCGCCAGCCAGGCGCGATACTCCTGCTCCACGTCCGCCGCGCCCTTGCCCAGCGCCCGGTTCAGCGCGCGGTCCAGGACCGTATAGTCGCGGTCGCCTCGGCCGCGCTGTAGGCTGCGAAAGGTCTCTACCAGCTTGTCGCGACCATACGTCTCATCGAGATACTGGATAAACCCGGCCGCCTCGATGTAGCCCGTCTCGTGCTGCTTGTCGTAGAAGTCGTTCACCAACTGGTCGAACGGGATGTACTGGTTAAGCGCCAGCAGCGCGGCGGCGCGCTCGCGGACCGGCTCGGGCTTGAAGTGGCCGCCCGTGACCCACACCGCCAGCCCCTCGGCCAGCATCGTGATCGAGTCGCCGGGCGCCCACGTGTCCTGTAGGCCGTGGGTCGCCTCGTGGCGCATCACCTCGCGGAAGCGGCCATTGGGATAGTGGCGGTCGTGGTACGACAGGACCAGGTAGCCCATGGCGAAACCGCCATGCCCAATGGTGCGCGGGACGAGGTAGACATCCATCTTACGGGTCGCCTGGATGCCAAGCGTCCCCTCCACAAAGGCGTGGGCCTCGTCGGCTTCGGCCTTGAGTTCCGCCAGGTCGCGCTCGGCCGCGCTGCGCGTGAGGTAATGGAACGTGCAGCACCTGCTCTCGGCCTGCGCCCACTGGACCCCGGTCTCGTCGTCGGGCGGCGGCGCCAGGTCTACCGTCACCTGGGCGACGTTGTTGGCCGCGTTCTCGTCGCCCTGCTGAATCAGATCCTTG
>CAZFUK010000752.1:0-2744 GCA_964522005.1 uncultured Anaerolineales bacterium
GACATCGGCACGACGACGGTCACCACCCTGGCCCTCGACGCCCACAGCGGCCACGTCCTGGCGCGGGCGACGCGCCCCAACGACGCCGACATCACCTCGGCCGCCGACCGCGCCCGTGGCCGCTCGGAGTGGGACGCCGAGGCCATGCTGCGGGCGGCGCTGGCCGGGCTGCGGGAGGTCGTGGGACGGCTGGGCGAGCGGCGCGGCGAGGTGGTGGGCCTGGGGCTGACGGGGCAGCAACACGGGGTCGTCCTGGTGGACGCAGAGGGCCGGCCGCTGACGCCGTTTATCAACTGGCAGGACCGCCGGGGGGAGGAACGCTGGCCGGGGAGCGAGCAGACGTACACCGGACGCGCGGTGGAGGCGCTGGGACCCCAGGCCGCTCAACGCACCGGCTGCACGCTCGCCGCCGGCTACCTGGGCACGACGCTGTTCTGGCTGCGCGAAAACGGCCAGTTACCCCCGGCGGCCCTGGCCTGCTTCATCACCGACTTTGTGGGCGGTCAGCTGACCGGTGCGCGGCCTGTCACCGACCCAACCATGGCCGCCAGCAGTGGGCTGCTCCACGTCCAGGCGCGGGACTGGGACCCGGCCGCCCTCCAGGCCCTCGGCCTGCCGCCCGCCCTCTTCCCACCGGTGCGCGAGGCCGGCGACCCGCTGGGCGGCCTGACCCCTGAGGCGGCGGAGGCGACGGGTCTGCCCGTCGGCTTGCCCGTCTTCGTCGGCCTGGGCGACAACCAGGCCAGCTTCGTCGGCGGTGTCGCCCACCGCGCGACTTCCGTGCTGGTCAACGTGGGCACGGGCGCGCAGGTGTCGCGGTATGTAGAAAACACAGACCTGACAGGTCTTCAAGACCTGTCAGGTCTAAATGCCGCCGAAATTCGGCCCTTCCCCCGTGGCGGCTACTTATTGGTCCAGGCGGGGCTGTTCGGCGGACGCACCTATGCCCTGCTGGACCGTTTCTTCCGCCAGGTGGGGCTGGACCTGTTCGACCACCGCACCGACAGCCCGCTCTACCCCCGCCTGAACGAGTTGGCGCGCCGGGTCCCGCCGGGCGCGGACGGCCTGCGCTGCGAGCCGTTCTTTACGGGCAGCCGCGCCGAACCGGGGCGCCGGGCCGTCTGGACGGGCATGAGCGACCAGAACTTCACACCCGCCCACCTAACCCGCGCGCTGCTGGAAGGCATGGCGCGCAGCTTTCACGAGGGTTTTATCCATCTCCAGTCGGTGACAAGCACGCCTATTGAGCATCTCGTAGGAGCGGGGAACGGCCTACGCGAGAACCCCGTGCTGGCCGAGATCGTGGCGGCGGAGTTGGGCCTGGGGGTGGAGATGCCAGCCCACCGCGAAGAGGCCGCCTATGGGGCCGCGCTGGTCGCGTCGGTGGGGGCAGGCGTCTGGCCCGACCTCGCCCGCGCCGCCCGCATCATCCGCTACGGCGACGCGGTCACGCCGCGGCCGCCATCGCCGCGCCGGCCATGATGCGCTGGAGGTTGTCGGGCGCGAAGAAGTCGGACGCCGCGACGGCCCCGCTGTTGATGCTCAGGAAGCGGCTGGCCTGCGCCGGGTTGTGCGTCAGGGCGGCGAGCAGAGCCAGCGTCTGCGGCGGTGGGGGGGTCAGGCTCGCCCGCTGGCAGGTGATGTCGTAGATGGGCATGAAGGCCTGGTCACGCTCGTGCTGGTAGCGGGCCAGCGCGCCCGACAGGGGCAGCCCGCCGCCTAGCCCGTCGGCCAGCGCCGCGCTCAGCCGCTCGGCGTCCAGGAAGCTGTCGGTGATGCCCCGGCCGATGATGGGGTCCTTGTGGTAGCCCGCGTCGCCTACCAGTGCCCAGCCGGGGCCGTAGGGCTGGCGGAAGAAGTTGGCCGTGTCGCACGTGCCCAGGTAGCGTTCTTCGCGGCGGCCCTCCCGCACCCGCGCCGCCAGCCGGGGCGCGAGATCAAGCGCCTGGCTAAAGTGGCCCTCAATATCGGCGCGGACCTCGTGAAACTCGGCGTGCGGCCAGATAGCGATGACACAGGTGAGATCGGCGTGAGTTGGGAAGGCCAGCAGCGTGCGCCCAGGCCGCGTGTAGACCTCTAAGTCGGTGCAGTCCATGTCGCCCCAATAGGCATAGTAGCCGCAGGTGAGGGCCGGGCGGTCGTGGTAGGTGGGGGCCTGGACCTGGCGGGCGACGAAGGAGTGCATGCCGTCCGCGCCGACGACCACCCGCGCCCTCTCCGTTACCGTCGGGCCATCGTGCGCGTGGCCGCGAATGCCCACCACGCGGTCGCCGTCCCACACCAGGTCCTGGACCACAAACCCCTCGCGCACCTCGACCCCGGCGTCCGCCGCCGCATCCACCAGCAGCTTGTCCAGCACCGTGCGACGCGGGCTATAGGCCTCGGCCACGCCGTCCACGGGCACGAACCCGCCGCTCAGAGCCACTGGCCCCACGTCGAGGGTAGCCTGGCGGATGGGGGGGCAGCCGGTGGCGGCCAGTGGGTCGAGCAGGCCCCAGCGATGCAGGGCGGCGATGCCGGTGTGGTGGATGTAGTGGGTGGACAGGATATCACTGGGGAAGGTGGCGCGGTCCACGAGCAGGACGCGGAGACCGCGTCGCGCCAGGAGCAGCGCGGTGGGCGAACCGGCGCAGCGGGCGCCGACGACAATCACATCGTACATGTCAACCTCCTTCGTCTAACAGCCAGATGCTGCCAGTGTAGCCGAAGGAGGTCAAAAGGGTGGCTAAAAATCGGTCAAATGC
>CAZFUK010000753.1:0-2743 GCA_964522005.1 uncultured Anaerolineales bacterium
CGGTGGCCTTGGCGGCCGGGGCCGTGGTCGGTTGGGCGGCCGGAGCGGTCGTCGGCTGGGCGGCCGGCTTGGCGGCGGCGGGGGCCTGAGTGGGCGCGGCCGGGGCAGCCGACTGGCCGCCGCAGGCGACAATCACCAGGCTCAGCATCAGCGCCACCACCCATAACCATTTCTTTGCCATTTGAGTTTTCCTCCTCCTTGTGGGGCGTGCTCTCACACGCCAAGTCCAACATACATATGTCAAGCGGTTTTCACCGCCGAGGACGCAGAGGTTCTTAGCCCTTGAGGGCGCCGGCGGTCAAGCCTCGGATGAGCTGCTTCTGGCCGAACAGCAGCAGCAGGAACGTGGGCAGCAGGGCCAGCACCGCGCCCGCCATGACGATGTTCCACTGCGTGGACTCTTCCGCCTGGAGCATGGCGATGCCGATCTGGACGGTGCGCATCGTCTTGTCGTTGGTCACGAGCAGGGGCCAGAAGAACTGGTTCCAGCTATTGACGAAGCTATAGACGGCGAGCGTGCCCAGCGCCGGGCGCGACAGCGGCAGGACGACCGTGCTCAGGTAACGCAGATGGCCCGCGCCGTCCATCACCGCCGCGTCGTACAGTTCGCGCGGGATGGTCATAAAGCTCTGGCGGAGCAGGAACGTTCCGAACGCCGTCGCCAGGAAGGGGGCGGTCAGCCCCTGGAAGGTGTCGGTCCAGTGCAACTGGCGAATGGTCTGGAAGTTGGGGATAATCGTCACTTCCCACGGAATCATCAGCGTCGCCAGGAACAGAAAGAACGTCAGGTTGCGGCCCTTGAACGGGATGAAGGCGAAGGCGTAGGCCGCGAGGCTGGCGGTGATAATCTGGCCGAAGGTGACGATGCCCGACTGGATAAAGCTATTGAACAGGAAGCGGGCGATGGGCACCTGGCGGAACACGTCCTGGTAGTTCTGCGGGTAGAAGTTGAGCGGAAACAGGTTGGCCGGCGGGCGCATGGCGTCGGAACTCGGCACCAGGCTCGTCGAGAGGGCGACCCACAGCGGGAACAGCAGGACAATGGAACACAGCACCAGGAGGGTGTAGCTCAGGGCCTGGCCGGCGGTAGTCGTTTTCATTCGTAGTGGACCCTTCGTTCGAGGACCTGGAACTGGAGGACGGTCAGCGCGAGCATGACGACGAACAGAATCATGGCCTGCGCCGACGCCGAGCCGAACTGGAAGCGCAGGAACGCCTCCTCGTAGATGGAGTAGACCAGGCTGTAGGTGCTATCGCTCGGGCCGCCCTTGGTCAGGATGTGAATCTGGGTAAAGGCCTGGAGCACGCCCAGCGTCGAGACGACGCTGACGAAGAACAGCGTCGGGGAGAGGAGTGGGATGGTGATGTGGCGGAAGAGTGTCCAGCCGTGGGCGCCGTCAAGCCCCGCGCTCTCGTAGAGTTCTTCCGGGATGCCCTGCATGCCGCTGAGCAGAACGATGAAGTTGAAGCCGAGGGAGGACCAGATGGTAGCGATGGCGAGGGCGGTCGGCGCGGAGGTCGGGTCGAGCAGCCAGGGCACGCCCTTGATGCCCACCAGGCCCAGCAGGTAGTTGAGCGTGCCGGTCTGCGCGCTGAACATGAGCAGGAAGATGGTCGAGGCGATGGCCGTCGAGATGGAGATGGTCGAGGCGAAGATGAGCCGGAAGACCCCGATGCCCCGTAGTTGGCGATTCGCCAGTACCGCCAACCCCAGGGCGATGACCAGCAGCGCCGGCACCACGAGCAGCGCGAGCTTAAAGCTGACCCAGACACTGTTCAGGAAGTACTTATCCTGCAGCAGGTCGGTGTACAGTTCGAAGCCAACGAAGACGCTGGGACGGCCAATGGGGTCGGTGAGGTAGGAGCTGAGGTAAACGGATTTGGCGACGGGGTAAAAGACGAAGACAGCGAACACAATCAGGGAGGGGATGAGAAACAGCATCCCCAGCAGGAACTGGCGAATCTCACGCAGCCGCCGGCGCTGGGCACGCGCGGCCGCGTCCACGACGGGCAGGGGGCTGGCCTGAGACTGGGTGGCTTGCATAGAGGTCTCCTCATAGTCGCCCCAAGCGTTCAGGGCAAGGACGCCGCCTCGCGTCCCGCGTAGGATTGTACCCTGTTTTGCAAACGTGGTCAAGAATAAGGTGAGCGAATTTTCATCAGACTTTCGTCAGGTGATTGACAAAAGCACTAAAATATGATAAACTGGTACTACCTGGTCTGAGCCTCCGCCACACTAGAAGGGTAACGATACGCGCCAATGAGCAACCATCGTGGCTCTGGCTCCGCAAAGCGTGTGCCACGCCGATACCTTTCTATCGGCGTTTTATTTCCGCTGTTTCTTTATTCCGCTGTCCCTTTATTCCCAGTTCCCCCCTATTTATCCCTCTCTCAGTACCTCTAGGCGGAGGCACCGTTGGCCATGGCTCTCATGAACGGCGTGTCGGGTTCGGACTCATCCTCTCTCCAGCAGTTGTTGGTTCAGGCGCGCGAAAAAGGCTACGTCACCCTCGACGACATCCTCGCCCTCTTCCCGGAGGCCGAGAAGAATGTCGCCGCGATTGATGATGTCTACGACATGTTTTTGCGCGCCGGTGTGGTTGTCCGTGACGATGACGATGAAGAGACGGCGGACGCCGACTCCAAAGACGATTCGGTTCTCCAGGATGAGACCATCGCCATCATGGAAACGGACCATGCGTTTGACCTGACGGGTGTCGACTCGGATGACACCATCAGCCTC
>CAZFUK010000754.1:0-2737 GCA_964522005.1 uncultured Anaerolineales bacterium
GGTCGGCTGGGGCGTCGGCGTCACCGCCAGCACCCCTAGCTCCCCGTTGACCTCCAGCCAGGTCAGCCACTCGTAGATGGTCACGGGGCTGACGCGGAGCTCCTGGGCGATGCGCGTCACGGCCTGCGCGCGGACGGGCGCGGGCAGCTTGAGCAGCTCGCGCAACCAGGGCAGGTGCTGGCGGGCAGCGGCGAGCGACGGCGGCAGGTCGGGTGTCGGCGTGGCGTCGGGGGTCGCGGTGGCGGCGGGGGTCGGCGTCCGCGTGGCGTACTGGGCGGGCGAGCGGCCCGCGTTGTACGCGGTCAGGGTGGGCAGGGCGGGCGAGTCGAGCAGCTTAAAGCCCTCCCAGTCGAAGCCGTCCAGGAGGAACGGGGCCTGGCCCACCACATAGTCGTCGCCCGCGATCTGGCCTTCGAGCCACAGATAGTCGCGGATAACCTCGTCGTCGCCCGCCTTGCCGCGCCAGCCGCTCCAGGTGCCCGTCTCGGTCAGCAGGAAGGGCTTGTCGTAGCCGGCGGCCAGGGTGGCCGCGCGAATCTTGCGGTAGCGCAGGGCGTAGTAGTCGCGGTCGGGGCCGGCCATGAAGAAATCGCGCTCGGAGCCGTAGGCGTGGACCCCGATGTAGTCCACCAGGGGCAGGCTGCGCGGGAAGAGGCGCGGGTAGTCGCCCGGCTCCAGGACGCCGACGCCGAAGTTGAAGCCGACGACCGCCCAGCCATACTGATGCATGCGCTCGGTGAAGGCGGCCTGGGCCGCGTCGAACTGCTCGGCCTCGCCCGGCTTCTGGACGGCCGGTTCATTATAGAACGTCCAGGCGGTGATCGCCCCCTTGAGGTCGCCGTACTTGGCGTTGATGGTGTCGGCGTAGCGCAGCGCGCCCGCCACCGACACCGGCTCCTCGATGGAGTGGCGGCCGATGATGAGCGTCTGGGGCAAGCGTTGTTTAATCTCGTGGGGCAGCTTGGCGGAGGGGTCCTGCATCAGGACCAGGGCGGGGCGCATGGCGAAGATAGCATCACGCGCCGCGTGGCTCTCGAGGTAGAGACCGATACCGAGCTTGGTGGGGGGGCCGTCGGCGGCCGCCGCCGTGCCCATCATCCACAGGAGGAACAGGGCTGCGCTGATGGCCCAGCCCAGCCGAGGGGTTCGAAAACAGTGCATGCCTCGTCGCCTCTAGAAAACGGTAAGCTTGAAAACTGTATGCGTATGGCGGCGGCCACGCACCAGGTCAACAGCGTCATGTCCAGGGTAGACCTGGCGGGGCAACTGGGTATAATTGGGGGTGTTGCCTGCCTAGCCCTGTGGTGTTCTCTACTATAAACGCTTAACGCGGGCAAATCGTTACTGCCAGAGCACGTTGCGTGCCTAATTGCCCTGTCCGCACAGGCTCCGACGCCTCTCGCACCGCCATCTTACCCACTCCACCCTCGCTCAAGGAGAGCGCCCATGGAACGTCGCTTAGATAGCTGGTACTGCTCCCGCATCGGGATTGAGATGCCCATTGTCGCCTACGGTCACTGGGGGCCGCCCCTGCTGATGCTGCCCACCGCCGCCGCCGATTACCTGGAGTACGAGCGATTTGGCATGATTCAGGCCCTCGCGCCCTTTATTGACGCCGGCCGGCTGCGCGTCTACTCCATCAACAGCGTCAACCGCTGGTCGCTGCTCGACCACGGCCAGGACCCGCGCATCAAGGCGGCGCTGCTGACGGCCTACGACCAGTACATCGCCGAGGAGGTCGTGCCCTGGATCCGCACCCACAGCCAGGACCCCTTCGCGTGGCCGATTGTCACGGGCATCAGCATGGGCGCCTATCTCGCCGCCAACACCTTCTTCAAGCACCCCGACATCTTCCGTGGCCTCATCGCCATGAGCGGCACGTACGATGTGCGCGACTACTTCAGCGGCTACTACGACGACAATGTCTACTTCAACAACCCGGTGGACTATCTGCCCAATCTGAGCGACGAGTGGCACCTGTCCCGCCTGCGCGACCGCTCGATTATCCTGTTCACCGGCCAGGGCGAGTACGAGGACCCGGCCCGCTCCTACCAGTTGTCCAACATCCTCAACTCCAAGGGCATCCAGCACTGGCTCGACGTCTGGGGTCACGATGTCCGCCACGACTGGCCCTGGTGGCTCAAAGCCATGCCCATGTACGCCGATCGCCTGTTCTAGACGGGCAAACCCTCTCTCGGACGATATGGGAATGTGAAACAGGAGTGACGGGGTGGCTCGGCCCGCGCCCTGAGCTAAAGCTCTGGGCTAGGCAAACAAAGCCCTCTCGGGCTGGAAGCTTAGCCCCCTTTGGGGGCTTCGCCTGCCCAGCGCGGGGGTTTAGCCCCGCGCGCCCGCACCGCGTCACCCCTGTTTCAAATCCCCCTTAGCGCCCCCCTTCCCCACTAGCGCCAGACGAGGGGCGTGTCACCCGTCGCGCCGTAGTTGAAGCACAGGTCCGCCGCCCCCGTGCTGTTGCTGTTCCGCACGCACCACAACCCGTTGCGGAAGATGCCCGGCGTGGCCGTCCCGTTGGCGTCCCAGTCCCCTGCTACCCCCACATCGCTCGCCACCCCGTAGTCGTACACGATGTCCGCCGGCCCCGTCACGTTGCTGTTGCGGATGTACCACCCGCTCCCCCGTCGGATGCCCACCGTGTCCGTCCCGTTGCCGTCCCAATCGCCTGAGATGAACGTGTCGCCCGGCACCCCATACAGGAACACCAGGTCCGCCACGCCCG
>CAZFUK010000755.1:0-2722 GCA_964522005.1 uncultured Anaerolineales bacterium
AGCGCCGCCTGGCGCAGACTCCGCTCGACAATGGCGTTGGCCTCGCGGCGGTCCAGCCGACCGTTGAGCTTGAGGCCGGCAACGACGTTGTCGTAGACCGACATCATCGGGAAGGGGTTGGGCTTCTGGAAGACCATGCCGACCAGACGGCGCACCTGGACCGGGTCAACGCCCCGCCCGTAGATGTTCTCGCCGTCCAGCAGCACCTCGCCCTCGGCGCGCGCCCCGCGCACCACCTCGTGCATGCGGTTGAGGCAGCGAATCACGGTCGACTTGCCGCATCCCGACGGGCCGATCAAGGCCGTGATGTGGTTGGCGGGAAGGTCCATTGTGATGCCTTCGACCACCTTTTTGGCTCCGTAGTAGGCGGACAGGCCGCGTATCTGCATCGAGTGTCCCCGTGCGGTGATAGGCCGCTCCAGACGCTCGATGACGAGGGGGATAGCCATAGCCATAGGATGCTCCTGAATGCCCCTTTAACGGGTCTTGAAACTGGAGCGGCTGGCGACCCAGCGTGTCAGCAGGCTGAGGACGCCGATGACCGCGATGAGGATGAGCGACGCGCCCCACGCCTTGGTGTGCCAGTCGGCGTAGGGGCTTTTGGCGTAGTTGTAGATGGTGGTCGGCAAGGCGGCCATGGGTTGCAGCAGGTCCAGGTTGAAGAAGTCATTACCTAGCGCGGTGAGCAGCAAGGGGGCGGTTTCGCCGCCCGCGCGGGCCGCCGCCAGGACCGTCCCGGTCACGATGCCAGCCCGCGCCGTCGGAACCACAATGGACAGCACCACCCGCCAGCGCGGGACGCCCAGCGCCAACGCGCCTTCACGGAGCGAGTCGGGGACCAGGCGCAGGACCTCTTCCACCGTGCGCGCCACAATGGGCACCATGATGATGGCGAGGGCGACGGCGCCGGCCAGTCCTGAGAAACGGCCCAGGACGACCCGCACAAAGAAGGCCCAGACGAAGGCGCCGACGACGATGGACGGCAGACCGGCGATGAGTTCGACGGCGAAGCGCACATAGGTGGCGAAGCGTGTGTAGCCAAACTCGGATAGGTAGACCGCCGTGCCGATGCCGACCGTGACGCCGATGAGCGAGGCGACGAGCAGCATCAAAAGTGACCCAACAAGTGCGTGGGCGACGCCACCGCCTTCCTCGCCGTACGGCTTGATGCTCTCCGTGAAGAACGCTACGTTGAGCGCGGGCAGGCCGTTGCGGACGACGTAGGCGAGGATGGTCAGCAGGATGACGACGCCAACCGCCGCCGCGACGTACACCAGCCCGGTGAAGACGCGGTCCATCAGACGGCGCCGGCCGAGATGGGCGGTCTCGGCGTGCAGGGCGGCGCGCACGTCACGTAGTGGGGTTTCCATGAGGGTCTCCGTTCATCAGACCAGACAGGTTTTGAAAACCTGTCTGGTCTAGGACGCTAAATGCGCGCCCCCAGCGGCCCGCTGGCGACACGCCGGACGAGGAAACGGGCCAGCAGGTTCGCCACGAGCGAGACGAGCAGCAGAATGAGCGCCAGGCCGACCACCGAGGCATAGTACAGCGGCTTGTCCGTCTCGTTGAACTGGTTGGCGATGGCGCTGGCGAGGGTGTAGCCCGGCGTGAACAGCGAGGCGCGAATCTGCGTCGTGCTGTTGCCCACGACCAGCGTGACCGCCATCGTCTCGCCCAGCGCACGGGCCAGGCCGAGGATCATCGCGCCGATGATGCCCGACCCGGCGTAGGGCAGGACCGCCGTGCGGATGACCTCGAACCTGGTCGCGCCCAGCCCTAGCATGCCTTCGCGTTGCGCGTCCGGCACGGCGCGGACTATCTCACGGGAGATGGACATAATGGTGGGCAGAATCATAATCGCCAGGATGATGCCCGCCGTCAGCAGGTCGCGCCCGATAATCGTGCCGCTGAACAGCGCGCCGACGACAGGGACTTGCCCCACTGTCTCACGCAGGGCGGGCGAGACGGTGCTGCGCATGACCGGGGCGAGGATGAAGAGACCCCACAGGCCGTAGATGATGCTGGGGATGGCCGCCAGCAACTCGACCGTAAAGCCGACCGGTTCACGCAGCCAGTCGGGCGCATACTCGGCCAGGAACAGCGCCGCGCCCACTGCGAAGGGCGTCGCCAGCAGCAGGGCAATGAGGGAAGTGACGACCGTACCGTAGATGAAGGGCAGCGCGCCAAAGATCTGTTCGACGGGATTCCAGTTGGACCCGACAATATAGTTCGCGCCGAAGGCCGCGAAGGCGGGCGCCGAGTCGCGGACCAGCAGGACCGTTACCATCACGAGCGTGGCCACCACCAGGGTGGCCAGGCCCAGCGTCACGCCCGCGAACAAGCGGTCGCCGGGGTTGATCCCCCGACGGCCGTTGTTGGTGAGCCGCGAACGCGGTTGAGGATTGTTCGCCCTTGCCATCGCTTATTTCCCGGGGAAGGCCGGCTGGCCGTCCACGCTGATCTGGCGGATTTTGGCTTCCACCTTCGGCAGCATCTCAGCCGGCAGCGCGGCGTAGCCCAACTCGGTGTTGGTCTTCTGCGCCTCGTGCGTCGCCCACCACAGCATGCGGGTCACCGCGACGGCCTTGGCCTTGTCCGTCATCTTTTCATAGGCGAGCAGCCAGGTGGCGGTGACGATGGGATAGGCTGTCTCTCCCGCCGGCTGGGTCGCGATGACCGAGAAGCGCAGGTCATCGGGGATGGTGGGCAGGGCGGCGGCCAC
>CAZFUK010000756.1:0-2704 GCA_964522005.1 uncultured Anaerolineales bacterium
CAGGATGTAGCGTATCTCGTCGCTGCTGAGGCGGGTGTTGATGGCGACGAGGACGCCGCCGGCTAGCGGCACGCCGAAGTGGGCTTCGAGCAGAGGGGGAATGTTGGGGCACAGGACGGCCACGCGGTCGCCGGCTTCGACGCCCGCCGCCCTCAGCGCACTCGCCAGGCGGTTGACGCGGGCCGCGAACTCCGAATAGGTGCGCCGCTGCGTCCCGTAGACCACGGCGGTCTTGTCGCGGAAGACATACGCGCTGCGGTCGAGAAAGGTCTGGGGGGTCAACGGTGCGACCCAGACAGTTTCAAAGTTATGTGTACTCATACCCATGCTTGCTCCAACTAATCCAGTTCCGAAGGCGGATGCTCACCCATAAGGGTGAGAACACGACGTAGATTGACAAGTCCCCGTCGGTTGAGATGCAATTCCGCAACTGTCACGCGCCCTGTGGGGGTCACGCCTATCATTTGCGTGCAATCATCTTCCCATCATGGGATGGATGCCGAGGTCGTCCATGAGTTTGTCTAGAGAGACGCCCCGCAACCGGGCAAGTTCCACCAGGTAGCCTATGCGTTGGGCATTGTATTCCTCGACCTGGTCCGATAGCTTGAGGAGTTCCCCGTATTCGTCTGACCTAAGCGTTTCGTCGTCCCGTTTCAGGATGAGCGCGTGGTAACGGTCCCAGAGGTCTTTCGGCAGGCCCTCATTGATACGGAGGAGTAACTCGGACTCTTCCTTAGAGAGGGTGGGCGCGCGACGCCGTGCCCTCAACTTGAGGACGCCGGTCACCAGTTCATCCAACTCTTGCTCGTCCAACTGGTCAATCGCCTTGAGAATATCGTCCCTGGTCACTTCGGCTGATAGCTGAATAGTAGGCATAGTCTCACTTCTCTAGTCTGCTAAGCTGTTCTCTATTTCGGGTGCTTGATTATACCACGGCCGCTAAACACGTCAACCCGCCCGCCGGGGGCGCTGCATATCCCACGAACTTGACCCATTCGTCTACCTGGCTATAATTGCCCGTCGGCTGCGGAGACCCCTATCTGTAGCCAAGATTACGTAGAGTTGGCATAGCGACTATGCACACAGGAGGTTCCCATGGTTCAGAAGCAGTACCCTCGCAAGGGCGCGCAGGTGAAAGTCACCTTTGAGATACCGGCCAATGGCGGCAAGGCGGTGGCGGTCGTCGGCGATTTCAACAGTTGGCAGCCCGACGCGCTGCCCATGAAGCTGCGCAAGAAGGACGGCGTGTTCAGCGCCTCGACCACCCTGGAAGCGGGGCAGACGTACCAGTTCCGCTACCTGGTGGACGGCCAGCAGTGGGTCACCGAGCCGGAGGCCGACGGAGTTGAGATGTCGCCCTTTGGCGAGCCGAACGCCGTGTTGCAACTCTAGAGTGGGTTATGCGAGGAGGAAGGGGGGCGGGGTGCATAATACGTGATACGTAATGTGTATTCCGTATTCCTCAATCCCTGTTTCCTCGTGAGCAGAGCCAGGGCGTCGTATGTGCGGCGCCCTGGCTCTCTTCATTCGGCCTATTCTGTTAATTCTGTCTAAAGTCCCTCAGCACAACTCCAGGACGGGCAGCGCGAGTAGCTCGGCCAGGGCGCGGAGGGCGGGGCGGTGGTCGCCGTAGGTCAGGCAGATGTGGTGCTCCAGGCCCTCGCCGAGGATGGTGTCGAGTACCTGGCCGGCCGGGCGGTCGAAGCGGATGACGCCCGACGTGCCCTGGAAGCTGGGCGGCGCGCTCAGCATCTCGCCGCCGCCGATGACCAGGCGCAGCCAGCCCTCGGCGTGGCTGAGGCGGGCCAGGGTGACGCGGCCGGGTTTCAGGGGGAACTCCATGACCAGGGGCAGCTTGCGGTTGGAGTGCAGCCCGCCTCTCGGCTGGGCCGCCGGGTCAGCCATGTCCAGCGGGGCCAGGCCGCAGTGCCACAGCACGGCGGTGTCGGCCTCGCGGTCCACGTCCACCAGGTCCGCGATGAAGGGCAGCCCGCCACTGACGTACTGGAGCAACAGCAGGGTGGCGGTGCCGTTGACATCCGCCTCGCAGCTACACGGCGTGCCCTGGTCGGTCAGCATCGAGAGCGCGCCGCACGCCGCGCAGCCCAACTGAGTAAAGAACTCCGGCCAGCACCGCACGGCCAGCGCGTCCAGCCGGTCGGCGTCGGCCTGCTGACGCAGCGCGACGGCCACCGCGGCCGTGCCGTGCAGCGGCTCCCGCGCCAGCCCATCTAGCCCGGCAACGCGACTTGCCAGCCCCGCGACGACGCCGGCCGCCTGGGGTTGGGCCGCGCGGGCCGCGTCGAAGACGCCCTCCAGGCCCAGGGGAACGACGGTCACGCCCACGCGGGCGCGGAGCTCGTCCGGGTCGTAGTCACACGTCTCAAAGCCGTCCGGGTGGACGCCCACCAGCCCCAGCCGCGCCTCGGCCAGCCGACGGCGGGCGTAGCCGGCGCGGGCGAGGGCGGCAACGCGAGCGACAATGGCGGCATCGGACGCCGGACCATAGGCGGTCTGGTAGGCGCGGCCCTGGCGGCGCAGGGCGTGGGCGGCCAGGTTGACCCCGCACAGCGAGTTCAGCCGCAGCCGACCGCCTGTGCGCGGTTCGGGCACGGCCCACAGCAGGACCGGGCTAGCGGTCGCCAGGGCAACGCGCTGGGCCATGGTCGAGTCGGCGAAGGACGCCTGGAACAGCACGACGAGG
>CAZFUK010000757.1:0-2698 GCA_964522005.1 uncultured Anaerolineales bacterium
CTGCGGCGGCTTCGGGCAACAGGGTCTCGCGCCCCAGCGCCTCGGCCATGACGCGGCGTTTGTCCGGGATGTCGTCCAGCAGGGCCTGGTACTGGCCGGGGTTGGTGACGGTCAGGTCGGCCTGGGGCCGCGTCTGGTCCAGGTCGGTCGCCTCAAAGAAGTCGGTCTGCTCGGCCTTGAGGATGAGCGTATCGGGTGAGACATCGGCTGTGAGGGGCACCCGCGTCTCCACCTCGGTGACGTAGGCGTCAATGTGGCTGGCGCCCTCGGCGCGCGCCACCGAGACGCGGTGGTTGCCGTCGAGGACGAAGTAGGCGTCGCCCACCTGGTAGACCTCGATGGGGCGGACGCCGCGCAGCCCCTCCATCTCCACCTTGACCTTGGCCCAGCGCCCAACGGTGGATGGGTTGCGGGGCAGAAACTGGCGCGTGAAGTCCTGGTAGCGGCCGACGCTGCCGATGATGGCCTCCAGCGGTATCTCGCGCAGTTCGCGCCGGCCAATCACGTGGCCCTTGAGTTGGCGGCGCACGTCCTCGTAGGACAGCAGGTCGTTGGAGCGGCCCGTCAGCCGCGCCAGGATGTCCTGGACCGTGCCCTGCTGCCGCGCCCGGTTGAAGTGTCGGGCCGCCATCTGCTCCCGACTGTCTAGCACATCGGTCATGCCGTCTCCAACGCATTCTTGAAGAACACGCCGCCCTTGATGATGGCCTTGAGGCACGGCTCCGGGTTCTGGAGGCAGCCCAGGTTCTCCAAGGGGTTGCCGTCTACGACCAGCAGGTCGGCTCGCGCGCCCGCCGCGACCACGCCCGTCTGACCAACCTCGTTGAACAGCTTGGCCGCGTTGACCGTCGCCGCACGGATGATGTCAACGGGCGGCTGGACCTGCGACCGGATGGCGAACTCCTCCAACTGGAAGCGGTGCATCTGGCCCAGCAGGTCGGTGCCATAGGCCAGGTTGACGCCCGCCTCGTGGGCCAGGGCCAGGGCGTGGGTCCCGTTCTCCATCACGATTCTGAGCTTGCCGAGCAGGTTGGCGGGCAGCCCGGCCTCGACGCCCTCGCGGGCCAGGGCCTCGTAGGTCACCAGGGTTGGGACCATGAAGGCGTCGTGCTTGAGGAATAGCTCCATGCTGCTCTCGTCCACCAGGTTGCAGTGCTCCAGCGAGCGCACGCCACAGGCCAGGGCACGGTTGACGGTGCGCGTGGTGTAGGCGTGGCCCATGACGTACAGCCCGGCCATGTCGGCCTCTTCCACCGCCGCCCGCACCTCTTCCTCGGAGAACTGGAGGTTGGTGATGCGGTCCGTCGGCGACGCTACCCCGCCCGACAGCATGAGCTTGATGTGGCTCGCGCCCTTGCGGATTTCCTCGCGGCAGGCGCGGCGCACCTCGGTCACGCCGTCGCAGATCATGCTCATGCCGTGGCCCCAGCCCATGCCCTCGACCACCTGCTCGCCGCGCGCCCGCTTGTCGCCGTGGCCGCCGGTGGGCGACAGGCCGTGGCCGCAGAAGATGATGCGCGGTCCTTTGAGATAGCCTTCGTCCACCGCCTGGGCGATGCCGAAGTCGGCCCCCGCCGCGTCGCGCACCGTCGTGAAGCCCCGCATGAGCATATCTTCCAGGATACCCGCCGCCCGCGCCGTAGTGTAGCTCGGCGGCATGCGCAGCAGTTGGGTCAGGTTGGCCGTCCAGGCCAGGACGTGGACGTGGGCGTCGCACAGGCCGGGCATAACGGTCAGCCCACGCACGTCCAGCGTCTCGTCGGCCGGACCGGCCGGGTCGTCGGCGTTGACCGGCTCGACCCTCTCGATGAGGCCGTTGTGAATCACAACCCGGTGGTCGGGCAACAGCGCGCCGTGGACCACGTCCAGGACGGTCGCATGGTTCAGGACAATTCGGTTGTCAGGCATCGCGCCCTCTCTATCTATCAGGCTAACCCCGTGGGGTGGACTGGCGGTGTTTGGGCTATAGTATACCGCGAAATGGGAGCAGGGGGTAGCAGGAACCCCTCCCTTGGACCGGGGGGGCGTAGGGGCGCGGTCCCCGCGCCCGCAGCCGGCGGCCGGCTCCGTCATTGGACCAACTCCCCCTAGCGGGTGTATCATGTGGACCGAGTAACGTTTGACGACCCACAAGAGAGGAATCTAATGGCCGACTATCAACCCAAACCCGAGCACAAATTCACCTTTGGCCTGTGGACGGTGGGCAACCAGGGCCGCGACCCCTTTGGCGAGCCGGTGCGCGCCGCCCTGTCGCCCGTCGAGATCGTCCACCTGCTGGCCGAGGTCGGCGCCTATGGCGTCAACTTCCACGACAACGACCTGGTGCCCATTGACGCCACAGCCGCCGACCGCGACCGCATCGTGCGCGAGTTCAAGCAGGCGCTGGCCGAGACGGGTCTCGTCGTCCCGATGGCGACGACCAACCTGTTCTCCGACCCGGCCTTCCGCGACGGCGCGTTTACCGCGAACGACGCCCGCGTCCGCGCCTACGCCCTCCAGAAGACGATGCGCGCCATTGACCTGGGCGTCGAGTTGGGCGCCAAGATTTATGTCTTCTGGGGCGGGCGCGAGGGCACCGAGACCGACGCGGCCAAGAACCCGCTCGACGCGGGCGGGCGCTTCCGCGACGCCCTCAACTTCCTGTGTGAGTACGTGCGCGACCAGGGCTACGACCTGAAGTTCGCCCTGGAAGCCAAGC
>CAZFUK010000758.1:0-2695 GCA_964522005.1 uncultured Anaerolineales bacterium
TGGGGATGTTGAAGCAGTCGCAGAAGCGCACGAAGCGCGCACCCTTGATGGACGAGGCGATGTCCAGCACGCCCGCCAGGTGGGCGGGCTGCTGCGCCACGATGCCCACCGACCGTCCGTTGAGCCGGGCGAAGCCGATGATGATGTTGGGGGCGTAGTGGGCCTGGACCTCCAGGAACTCGCCGTCGTCTACGATCAGCCGGATAATCTCGTTCATGTCATACGGCTTGTTGGGGTTGTCGGGCACGATGGCGTCGAGCCGTTCGTCCATGCGTAGCGGGTCGTCGGTCGTCGGAACGCGGGGCGCTTCGCCCAGGTTGTTCTGCGGCATGTAGCTCAACAGGCGGCGAATGGTGCCCAGGCACTCGGCCTCGTTGTCGGACGCGAAGTGGGCGACCCCGCTCATCGAGTTGTGGACCAGCGCCCCACCCAGCTCGTCAAATGTCAGTTCCTCGTGCGTCACGGTCTTGACCACCTCTGGACCCGTCACGAACATGTAGCTCGTGTTCTTGACCATGAGGATGAAGTCGGTGATGGCGGGCGAGTAGACCGCGCCGCCGGCGCACGGCCCCATGATGGCCGAAATCTGGGGCACGACACCCGACGCCAGGGTGTTGCGCAGGAAGATGTCGGCGTAGCCGCCCAGGCTGACCACACCCTCCTGAATCCGCGCCCCCCCCGAGTCGTTCAGACCGATGACCGGCGCCCCGTTCTTGAGCGCCAGTTCCATAATCTTGACAATCTTCTCGGCGTGCGCCTCCGACAGTGAGCCACCGAAGACGGTAAAATCCTGGGAGTAGACATACACCAGCCGTCCGTTGATCGTGCCGTAGCCGGTGACCACACCGTCACCCAGGTACTTCTGCTTGTCCAGGCCGAAGGCTTCGGTGCGGTGCGTCACGAACATGTCCAACTCCTGGAACGAGTTTTCGTCCAGGAGCAGGTCCAGGCGCTCGCGGGCCGTCAGCTTGCCTTTGGCGTGCTGCTGCTCGATGCGCTTCTCGCCGCCGCCGAGCCGGGCTTCGGCGCGCATCTGGCGCAGGCGGCGGACCAGGGGGTGCACTTTATCAGCGTTGGTGTCGGTGGTGGTGGGCGGTGTCGAGACGAGGGAAGTAGCCATACAGTCTCCTAGCGGGGGAGAGATAGGTTGTTCTGACGTACAGGGTTCACGTGCCCCGATAGGCCGCGTCAGGCGTCACTGGCCGTGGGCAACCTTGACCTGAAATCATCCCATGAGGCGGCGTCGAGAGCCACGTCAATCAAGCCTTGCAGAGCGGTCAGCGGTAGTTCGCGTAGGGCGGGGTGGATGTCATCGGGCGGCGGGCCGAAGCGGTGGCGCAGGACGCGTACAATGGACTCCTCCATCGCCTGCCGCGCCCCTTCCTGGAGGCCGACCTGGCGGCCTTCCTGGAGCCCGACCTGGCGCCCCTCCTGGAGGCCGACCTGGCGGCCTTCCTGCACGCCCTCCTGCCGCCCTATCTCGCGGCCTTCCTCCAAAATCTCTTCATACCACGGCGACTGCCTCAGAATCGTCATATCCCACCTCATCAAGCGTCGGATAAACTCGCTGTCGCGGACAAACCGCGCGAAGAAGGCCAACAGCGGCTCCAGGTCGGCCAGGTCAGGGGCGGCGCGGAGTCCTTCGAGCGCCTGGCGCAGTACCCGCTCCTCCGTGCCCCCTCGCATGACCGGTACAAACGGGAAGAGGGGTGTCAGCCGCTCAGCCAGGACCTGCCCCGCCTCCACCTCCCACAGGTTGATCACACGATAGTCGCGGCGGGCCACGAGGCCCAGGAACTCGGTATGATACTGTGTCGGGATGTGCGCCGCGCCCGGATTGAGAATGTTGACCAGCACCGGGTAGACCGGCCGCTCGAAGCGTTCCTCGGCCAGGGCGGCATAGGCCTGGATGCGGCGCGGCAGCTTGTCGTTGTAGCGCAACTGAATCTCATTCAGAATGAGAAACTCGCCCAGGTCAGGCTGCCGCGCCCGCATCAGGACGTCCGTCTCACGGTTGACCCACTGAAAGTCGGCCGAGAGCATGTCCACGAACTCGACGCGCTCATCCCCCACCAGCCAGCGCACCCACGCCTCGGGCGCCAGGCTGATGAGCCGCTTGCTGCCAATATCCGCGCTCTTCGCCATTGTTACGCCAGCAGATTGCGCGCGATGACGAGGCGCTGAATCTCACTCGTGCCTTCGTAAATCTCGGTAATCTTGGCGTCGCGGAAGTAGCGCTCGATGGGCAGTTCCTTGCTGTAGCCGATGCCCCCGTGGACCTGGATGGCCTTGGTCGTTACCCACATGGCCGTCTCGGAGGCGTAGACCTTCGCCATCGAGGCTTCCGTGGTGAACCGCTCGTGGCGGTCCTTCTTGACCGCCGCGTTGAGGATGAGCAGGCGGGCCGCCTCGATGCGCGTCGCCATGTCGGCCAGCATGAACTGGACGGCCTGGAACTCGGCGATGGCCTGGCCGAAGGCGCGGCGCTCCTTGGCATAGGCGACCGAGGCCTCATACGCCGCTTCCGCGATGCCCAGCGCCTGGGCGGCGATGCCGATGCGGCCCCCGTCCAGAATCGTCAGCGCGATCTTGAAGCCGTCGCCCTCTTTCCCCAACATGGTCCAGACCGGCGCACGGTAGTTGTCGAACACCAACTCGCAGGTGGCCGAGGCGCGGATGCCGAGCTTCGGCGCGG
>CAZFUK010000759.1:0-2682 GCA_964522005.1 uncultured Anaerolineales bacterium
TGAGAATTTCGTCCAGGCGTACTGTCATAGCTTTCAGCCTTCGGCTATCAGCAGTCAGCAGTCAGCAGTCAGCTAAGAAGCTGAAGGCTGAAGGCTGATAGCTACATTCGGATGCGCGTCAGGTCCCACGGCGACCGCTGGCCCCGCGCCCGTGGCCGATAGCCGCCGGTCTCGGTCAGCCCGTGGACCACGTCCAGGGTCCGCTCGTCTGCCGTCACGCTCATCTTACCCGGCACAAACTCAGCCTCGTCTATGAACAGGGGCGCGCTCGCCACGCTGCCCAGGCTGGCGAGGTTGGGGATGACATCCTTCGGTGTCACCCATATCCCCACCGGGCAGGTGTGCGGCTCGACCGGCTGCATCTGCGGCGTGAGCACATCCCCCCGCGTCGTCATCAGGTAGACGCCGCCCGATGTCAGGGCAGGCTCCTCGTAGACTTCGACCAGGCGCTGAGAGTTCACCCGCGCCAGCAACCTCCGACCGCCAGCCGTCCCGCTGCTCAGCAGGTCCTCGGCTTCCTTGCGGATGGAGCCGTCGCCGTCCCGGTAGCGGCTGCTCGCCACGCCACTCGCATCCACGATGCGCACGCCGGTCACGTACTGCGCGCCGCCGAGCATGGTCGAGAGTTGCTGCGTGGTTTCTAGCGAGGTGGTCAGCGCGTCCGCGTAATACTGCCATTCCAGCGTCTTCCACCAGCCGTAGCACTTGAGCGTCGCCGTGCCCCGCGCGCGCCCGCTCCCAAACTCAATCGTCGGGATGGGCAGCTTCTTCTGGGCGAGCAGGGCATTCCGAAAGGCGTCTGCCTGGGCCGGGGTCGCGCCGTCCAGTGAGTGGCGCAGCGTCTTCGTGCCGTAGAGGGCCACACTCAGGCTGTCCACGGCCGCCGTCGTTGTCGCCCGCGTGCCCACCGTGTTGGAGCCGGGCGGGACGTAGGAGTAGACAACGTAGACCGTGTTCGCCATGTCCTCCAGGCTCACCCCCACACTGGCGTCTCCGGCCCCCACCGTCACCTCACCCACATACCCCCACCAGCACAGGTCGGCATGGTGGTCGTAAATCTCGACCGGACAACGCAGCGTGTCCAGCAACGTCCAGACGCTCTCCTCCGACCCCGTCACCGTCAACTCGGATTCGAGCGGCCCGCCGATCACGCCGTGGCCGTAGCGCCGCACGGTGAACGTCCAGCCGGGGTTGGTCCGGCGGCCGGTGAAGTCGCGTTTGAGGAGTTGAACCGTGAAGTGCGGATAGCGCATGAATAGGGTCCAGGGTCCAGGGTCCAGGGTCCAGGGACTAACCCCTAACCCCTGGCCCCGAACCCCTACAAATGTAGCCGTCGCGGTCGAAAGCTGAGCGCCACGTCGAGTTGGCGCCCCGTGGGATTGACGTTGCCCGTGTCCGTGTCCACCAGGAAGTACAGCCGTTGCGCCCGGTTGGGCCACAGCATCAGCGGCCGCCCGTAACTCTGGTAGGTCACCAGGCTGTAGCCGCTGTTGTTGCGCCAGTAGAGCGCGCGGTTCGGGCCGTCGTCTACCAGGCGGTCCTGGTAGCTCAAGGCGGCGTTGGCGATGGGCGCGTAGTGCCGGAAGCTGTCGGTCGGGATGAAGCTCACGCACGCCACTTGCAGGCTGGTCAGGCCGCCTCCCGCGCGCTGGCCCAACAGTTCCACCGTCGCCGCGAACGCCGTCGAGGGCGTATCCCCGGTCCACGACGGCGGGAGCCGCACCGCGCCCAGGTCAATCTGCGTGCTCACGCTGTCATACAGCGCGCTCGCCCCGTCGAAGAGGACCTCGCTACGCCCTTGCGGCTTCAAGCGCACCCTCAGCCGTAGGTCGGTATAGGTCGCGGGCCGCGCCGAGAGCGTCAGGATGACCTTGAAGTAGCCGCCCGTCGCCACGTTGAGTTGGCCGCTGAACAGGTCCCAACTCGTCAGGGTCGTCTCGGCTGTGCCGCTCCAGTTACACGTCGTGTTGCTGTCGTACTGGTGGCTGAACGCCGACGGCGGGCTGAGCCACACGGCGTGGCCGACGTAGAGGTCCGTCGTCTTCTGGGCCGTGCTGTCCGCGCACCGCACTTCGAGCCGCGCCGGGCTGGGCAGGTCGCCCCCCACCGAGGAGGCGTCCATGTCCACGAAGTTGTCATGGCTCGCGTCGTCACCGCCCCACACCCGCAGGAAGCTCGTCGTCGGCCCGCCGTGGGCGTTGGACAGCGGGATGTTGACCGGCTGCCCCTCCCAGTAAAAGGCCCGCTCCCAGGCCACGGTGGCCTCGACCTGGCCCGCAATCCACTGGTAGTCCAGCGCGTCGTCGTCTAGCTCTATCGTCCCGTGGTAGAGGGGCGAGCGATACCAGGTCACATCGCCATCGGGCAGGAACTCCACGTAGACCGGCGCGAGAAAACCTCCCCGGTGCCCCGCCTGGTAGAGCCGCGCCTGCTGGAAAAAGCGGTGCAGGGCCTGGACGTTGGCGCGAATGGTGGACGTGGACCCCAGCAGCACGACGCGGATGCTCTCCGCGACGTTGGCGTAGGCGGCGTAGATCAGGTCTCCACCGTCCATGCCGGGGCTGTCGGTGTACTGAGCGTTCAGCTTCGGCGTCTTCGGGGTGTAGGCGAGCGGCCCCGCCGTGGTCCCATCCGTCAGGGTCACGTAGCTCGTGCCGTCGCCAATCCGCACACTGTAGCCCA
>CAZFUK010000760.1:0-2677 GCA_964522005.1 uncultured Anaerolineales bacterium
GCTGCTCATCATGCAGTCGGCGGGCGGACTGACACCCGCCGAGGACGCGGCGGTCCGTCCGGTCTACGTGCTGGAGTCGGGGCCGGCGGCCGGTGTGCTGGCCGCGCTGGCCCTGGTCCAACGCCAGGGCCTAGCCAACGCCATCACGCTGGATGTGGGCGGCACGACGGCCAAAGCCTCTATCATCGAGGAGGGCCGCGTCGCGTACAGCCCGGAGTACGAGGTCGGCGCGTCGCTCTCGGCGGGCAACCGCCTGGTGGGCGGTGGCGGCGAACTCATCCGCGCGCCGAGCATTGACATCGCCGAGGTGGGCGCGGGTGGGGGCAGCATCGCCTGGCTGGACCCGGCCGGTGGGCTGCGCGTCGGCCCGCAGAGCGCCGGGGCGCGGCCCGGCCCGGTGTGCTACGGGCGCGGCGGGCAGGCGCCGACGGTGACAGACGCCAACGTCGTGCTGGGCTACATTCGTCCGGGTCGGCTGGCCGACGGGTCCGTGAGTGTGGACCTGGAGGCGGCGCGGCGGGCCGTCCATGACCATGTCGCTCGCCCGTTGGGGCTGGACCTGCTCCACGCCGCCGATGGCATCCATCGTATCGCCAACGCCCGCACCATGCGCGCCCTGCGCGCCGTCTCCACCGAGCGCGGCCGCGACCCGCGCGACTTCGCCCTCGTCGCCTTTGGCGGCGCTGGACCAATCCACGCCGCCGCGCTGGCCCGTGAGTTGGGCGTGCGCCGCGTCGTCATCCCCCCGCTGCCCGGCCTGTTCAGCGCCCTTGGGCTGCTGTTCTCCGGGGTGGAACACCACGACGTGCGGAGTTGTCGGCTGTCCGAGGCCGCTCTAACCGATGCGGCTCTGGCGGGGCTGCGGGCGGACATGGAACGGGGGATGCTGGCCCAGTTCGCCGCCGAGGGCTTCCCGGCCGACCAGGTCCAGTTGAGCGCCTACGCCGACGTGCGCTTCCTGGGTCAGGCGTCGGAGATCAGGCTACCGCTGGAGGACGGAGGACGGAGGACGGCAGACGGAGGACGGAGGACGGAGGACGAAGTACTGGCTACTGACTACCGACTACCGACTACCTTACGGAGTGCCTTTTTGGCCGAGCATGAGCGTCTGTACGGCCACCGCTCCGACCCTGACAACCCGGTCGAGGTCGTCGCCGTCCGCCTGATTGGCCGCGCAGGCGCGCCCGACCCCCATAGCCTCTTCCGCCCCCAATCGTCGGTCTTCAATCACCCGTCTTCCCCCACCCGTCAGGCCTACTTCGGCCCGCCGTGGGGCCTGGTGGACACGCCCGTCCTGACCCGCGAGGACCTGACCTGGGCCACGCCCGGCCCGCTGTTGATTGACGAGTTCGACTCGACCATCGTCGTCCCGCCGTTCGCCCGCGCCCAGGTGGACGAGGTCGGCGCGCTGATTCTGGAGATAGAGCATGCCTGAGGTGGATCCCATCACTCGCGAAATCGTGCAGAACGCGCTGGCCGCCGCCGGCGACGAGATGGCGCTGGCCCTCTACCGCACGGCCTACTCGACCATCGTGCGCGACTGCCTGGACTACTCGACCTCGCTGTGTGACGCCAACGGCGAGATGATCGCCCAAGGCGTGACCATCCCGCTACACCTGGGGGCCGTGCCGTATGCCATGGCGACCCTGTTCCAGAAGTACGGCGGCAGCATGGAGCCGGGCGACGTGTTCATCATGAATGACCCGTTTGACGGCGGCATGCACATCCCCGACATCTTCATCGTCCAGCCCATCTTCTGGGAGGGCGAGCGCGTTGCCTTCGCCGTCGCCACGGCCCACCACCTGGACCTGGGCGGGCGGCTGCCGGGCAGTTCGGCCTGCGACAACACCGAAATCTTCCAGGACGGCTTCCGCATGCCCTGGCTCAAGCTCTACCGCCGGGGCGAGCCGGACGAGGCCATCTTCACCCTGCTGCGGGCCAACGTCCGCGTACCCCACCAGACCCTTGGCGACATTCGCGCCCAGTTGGCCGCCTGCCACATCGGCGAGCGCGCGGTCCACGACCTGATTCGCCGCTACGGCATCACTACCTTCCAGACCTGCGCCGCCGACCTGTTGGACTACACCGAGCGGCTGGTACGGGCCGAGATTGCCCGCTGGCCCGACGGGAGTCACAGCTTCGTGGACTACATGGACAACGACGGCCTGGGCGGTGGGCCGGTGCGCATCGAGGTCAAGATTACCGTCGAGGGCGACCGGCTGACCGCCGACTTCACCGGCTCCTCGCCCCAGATTCGCGGCGCGATGAACAGCACCCTGTCCTTCACCGCGTCCGTCGTGGCCCTGGCGGTCCGCGCCGTCATGCAGCAGGACATCCCCAACAACGGCGGCATGTTCCGCCCGCTGACGGTCATCGGCCCGCCGGGCACCGTGGTCAACTGTGTCATGCCCGCCGCCTCGTCCATGCGCGGCGTGACCGGCTTCCGCATGGCCGACGCCGTCTTCGGCGCGCTGGCCGGGCTGCTGCCCGACCGCGTGCCGGCCGCCGGCGAGGGCGGCAACACGCTGGTCATCATCGGTGGGCAGCGCGAGCAGGCGGGGCGGCGGGCGTCCTGGATTCTCTACGAGTTGCTGGCCGGCACCTGGGGCGGCCGCCCCGACCGCGACGGCAACGACGGCCTGTGCAACCCGGCCAACGTCGCCAGCAACATCCCCAT
>CAZFUK010000761.1:0-2675 GCA_964522005.1 uncultured Anaerolineales bacterium
GGGCAGCACGCCGGCCTCGGACGCCGCGACCACCAGGCCATCGTGGGTGACCAGGTAGCGGGCCGGGCGCAGGCCGTTGCGGTCGAGAATCGTGCCCGCCACGTGGCCGTCGGTGAACGTCAGCGCGGCCGGGCCATCCCACGGCTCCATCAGGCCGGCGTGGTAGGTGTAGAAGTCGCGCCAGGCGGGCGGGAGGTCAGCCTTCTCCCAGGCTTCGGGCGCCATCATCATCAGGGCGTGGGGCAGGTCACGGCCCGACAGGTTGAGCAGTTCCAGCACGTTGTCGAGCATGGCCGAGTCCGAGCCGTCGAGGTCCACGACCGGCTTGAGCAGGTTGACCGACGCGCCCCACACCGGGGACTGGAGGTCGGCCTCGCGGGCGCGCATCCAGTTAACGTTGCCCTGGAGGGTGTTGATCTCGCCGTTGTGGCACACGGCCCGGAAGGGCTGGGCGCGTTCCCAGGTCGGGAAGGTGTTGGTGCTGTAGCGCTGGTGGAAGACGGTGATGGCGGTGTCGTAGTCGGGGTCCTGGAGGTCGAGGTAGAAGGCCGCGAGTTGCGGGGCGACAAACAGGCCTTTATAACACAGGGTGCGGCAGCTCATGGAGGGGACGTAGAAGCCCTGGAGGGCCTCGCGTCGCGTCTGGGCTTCGATGTCCCGGCGACAGGTGTACAGGGCGCGTTCGAACTCCGCTTCGCTCCGGCAGTGGGCCGGGCGGCCGATGATGACCTGCTGGATGTCGGGGCGGGCGTCGGCAGCGCGCTGGCCGAGGGCGGTCACGTTGACGGGAACCTGGCGCCAGCCGATGAAGGGCAACTCGTGGCGGGCGAGGGTGGCCTCGACGATGTCGCGGCAGCGGCCCTGCTCCGCCCACTTGCGGCGGGGCAGGAACAGCATCGCCACCGCCAGGTCGGCCGGGCCGCCGCACCAGCCCAGACGGGCCGCCTCGCGGGCGATGAGACGGCGGGGAATCTGGGTCAGCACCCCGGCCCCGTCGCCGGTCTTGCCGTCGGCGTTGACCGCGCCTCGGTGGGCCATGTTGCTCAGGGCTTCCAGGCCTTGTTGGAGGAGGGTGTGGCTGCGGCGGCCTTCCACGTCAGCCACGAAGCCGATGCCGCAGGCGTCGTGCTCAAACCACGGGTCGTACAGCGTCCGACGCAGGATACTCTGGTCGGGAAGGGTGGGCCAGGATGTAGGTGAGTCCATACGTCGCTCCTCAAACACACGCGCCGAGGCGTGGGTGGTAGACAAGCAAAAAGGCCGCCAGGCATGCCGAAGGGCAAGACTGGCGACCGCGCCACAACCTCGTCACAGAGGTCTGTTCTATACGTGTCTGTCAGAGTACAGCAATTCGGCGTTGGGGCCGACCCGTCAGGCCCCGTCGCCGTTCGGTCGAAACATTATACAGGAACTAGAGGAGGTTGTCAAACGCCTGTAAGAATACTGGGTTTTCCGCCCCTCAGGGAATGTAAAGGCGTCCAACGCCCTTGTAGTCACCGAGGTAAACGATGATCTCAATGAGCTTTTCGGCGCAACTTTCCCGATAAGCCCGCTCGGCCATCCGATCACGATCGCTGACCGTGATTACAGGCAGGGAGCCGTCGGTGACCTCTTCGCGTAGTGTTTGTTCCAGGGAGTCCTCGCCCTCCATGTTGCGATTATTGGTCAGCAGTAACATCTGGTGGGCTTGCGCGAAGCGCCAGACAGTTCAGTCGCTACTATTCGGGGGTAATTTGACATCCGAGAAGCGGACGAACCGTATCGGTTGAATCTCCAGCCAGCCTCGCGAAGTGACTGCGTCCCAGAGTAGCACTGCTTGTCCTTCGACATCATGATCGGCTAGAATAGTGATTAGACCGAGTGGAGTTGAGCTTTCCATGCTTCAAACTTGGCGCGAAGTTCAGCTTCTTCTGGTGTCAGCGGCCGATTCTGGCGTTCTTCTCGGCGTTGGCGGGCTTTCTCCTCCCAGTAACGGCGTCTCTCTGCGGCTTGCGCCAGGACAGTCCCATACTCGCGTTCTACCTCATCCCGATGCGCCTCGATGTACGAAAGAGCGTCTGATAGTTGTTCCTCAGTCAGGTCTAGCCAATCCTGGATGAGCTTCGGCGGCCAGTCGGCGTGCACATAGTCCAGGATGGAATAGAGGGTAATGCGTGTGCCGGCGATGGAAAGCCCACGTTCGGTGCGAACGATGGTTGAAGCCCCATTAGGCGAAGTCGTCACACTTCCTCCTTCCCGTTTGGACTCATACAATCTACTAGAGGATAATATTAGACAGAAGGTAGAGGCAAGGCAAACTGTAATGCGCCCGGGAGGTAATTATGCCCTCGCCCTTTCCAGGGATGGACCCGTATCTCGAAGACCACGCGGGTTGGAAGGATTTCCATACCAGCTTCATCCCTGAAATACGCAAGTTTCTCCAGCCCCTCGTGACGCCGGAGTTCTTCGTGCGTATCGAGGAGCATGTGTATATCACCCACCCTGAGAATGATCCTGGCTATTCGAAGCTCGTGCCCGACGTATTTATCACTCGGCCGCCAGGATCAACCTTCAGCGCAGCCCGGCGCCTGGGTACAGCCACCATCAAGGAGCCAGTGGTCGTCGCTGACCTGCTCGATCTCGAAATCCATGACCCCTACCTTGAAATCCTCGACAAGCGTACCCATGAAGTCGTG